>DAOWEP010000070.1 GCA_030638455.1 Gammaproteobacteria bacterium | reverse complement strand
TTGAGTAATTCAGATTCAATATTTTTTGCGGCTACATTACCGTTGTGGCAAGCTAGACAATTATCCTCTTCGGCAGGATAATTCAGCAGTCTTGCATGCCTCCCAGCAGTATGCGGGCGATGACAATTTTCGCAGGCATTTTCGTCTACACTGGTATAGTCGGTATGCGTCCATGGATCAGCACCCTGTCCATTCCAGCCGGCTGTAGAGTTTGCATGAGAACTTGTGATCCAGTCAGTACGATCATGACAGCTTGTGCAAATCGCTGAATAACGGTTTGACTGCACCAGAAATTTACCATTGACATCATCATGCGGATCATGACAGGAGGAGCACTGGACAAGGCCTGATTGATCCAGCTTAATGTTACCTGTCAGGAGAGATGGGGATACAAGCTCTCCGTTTGTTACTGCCAATGTCTCATCAAACAGGAATGAAACGGGGTGATCATCGGAGATGTCCGTACCGAGTTTTGTTGCGCCATCTGGCATAAATCGAATTCCACCAGCAAAAGGAATCTCCGACGGACTCGACAGTACCGCGCCCAGTGCAATCGTCCCATCATGGCAACTCAGACACTGCTTGGAGGCACCCGATGGTTGCCCAACAGTGGCGTACATGGTTGAACTTTCATAGGTAGTAAAGGTTGCCGTTGTATCTTCCCGGTTCCATAAATAAGGAATGTCACGCCGAGCTTGATGTGGCGTATGACAGAAAATGCAGACCTGTTCTTCCGAGATTGACTTGACAGGACCAGGCCCGGATATCGACAAATTGTGCTTGCTGTCTATAATACTCGCACACCAACTATTGGTAGCAAACAGTGAAATACCAGCCAGGATTGCAAAAACCGCGCGTCTCAACATTCTCATAATGGCGCGTCCCCATAGGGAAGATACTGGAACACCTGAAGCCGCTGATTATAGGCATCCGATATATAGATACGATCTTCCTTATCTATAAAGATGGCATTGGGTAACCAGAATTCTCCGGGCTTGTGGCCAGGTTTCCCAAACGCTAGCAGCAACCTGTTTTTAGTATCAAAGATCTGCACATTACCGAATAATGCATCAACAACATAGATATTGCCTTCACTGTCGGTTGCGATTCCCTTGGGCCGTGAGAAATGACCCGGACTGTCTCCTGCCGAACCAAATGCCTGGATAAATTCGTATTCACGGTTCAATACCTGAACCCGGAAGTTGAGCGCATCGGTTACATAAATATTTCCATCCTTACCAAGTGTAATGTTGGTAGGCGAGTGAAAGCCCGTTTTCATGTCGCTTTCTGTGCCAACAACGGCAGTTATTTTTAATTTTTTTTCGTCAAAGATTACCAGAGAGGATGCAAGTGTGTCTGTAACCAGCAACTGGTTATCTTCGCTATTAATGGTCATGCCTGTCGGTCGCTCCAGCTCACCATATCCAATGCTTTTGATATATTGTTTTCCTCCGTCTGTGAAAACATGAATCAGGCCTGATTCGGAGTCAGATACATAAACCTGTCCATTCAAGCCGATGGTAACATCCACAGGATTCCTGAATTCCTTTAGGCCGGGATCGGGAAACATGTAATGAGCCGCATTTTCCCTATCAAATACATGCACACGCCGATAAAATGTATCCACGATATACAATCTTCCAACAGCATCCTTGCGGACACCATAAGGTCGCACAATCCTCCTTTCCTCCTCACCTTTAAAAAATCTTGCAATTCTTCCCAATAACCCAGGCCTGATGTCAATATCTTCCGCAGATGAAATGCTGTACAGGTAGCGGATTCTAGGCACCTCAGGGCGCGCTGGCCAGACGATTTCCACTTTTGCAATCCCTGGATCGATCGCCATCTGCCGTGCACAACCGGTCATGCTGACTACAATAAAAGTCCATGTTGCCAATATTATAGTAAGTCGTACCATTTACAGCCTCTTATCTGAACTTGCGCTCAATGGTAAAGAGAATATTGTTTCTTTTCCTTGATTCATTTGCCAACTGGTCAACCTCATTAGCATACTCATACTTTATACTGGGTCGCCAGGCCCCATATTTCCATTGATACAAGGCATTCAGACCTTTTTTTATTGAGCTTTGTGCTACACCACGCACCCGCTGATTGAATGCAACGGTACTGAGTTGTCCGTATCTCCCGAGATTCCAGCGAAAATTTGCCGAGAACCCTGAACCTTGTGACTGTTCACCGGTATCCTTAAACTCACGTTTGTGAAAATCTGCATTAAATCCAAATGACAAATTATCTTCTATTCTGAATGCGAGCGCTTCTGTAAAGCGGAATGTTTTTGTCGGAGTCCTTGTCGTATTTCTATCTTCCACCTCGGCCCGGGTGGTGCTCCATCTCCAGCGTAATACTGCGCCCGTCCGTTGTACCGTGTCATCAGTCAGTTCTGATGGCTCGATTCCTGATAAGAGTTTTTCTTCAGAATGACCTCTTTGATAGTAAAGCCTGAGTATTGACCATAAATCCAGATTAATTCCAAATGTATCAGATATGGTCGCTGTCTTTGCCGGCGGATCTGGTTCGAAGCTATAATCAACCCATACCTCCTGCCCATCGGTGATCCCGCCAAACAGGGTTCTGCCAATTTGCACCGTATTGCCAATGGGCGATACCGTATAATCAACATTTTCCACATACGTTGTAGTTTCGGTATTGTCCGTCACCTTGATTGAACCAGGTGCAATGGCACTTTTGGCCAGCGTTTCAAGGACGGTTCCGGTCAACACATGTGATTCATCACGTACCTCGGCAGTGGCCACTTGTCGCTGATTGTCTTCTATTTGCTCACGATGTCCCAGGTTAATATTCAGATTACCCCAGGGGATCCTTCTTACATATCTGAAATCGAGCCCTGCGCTATAAGTATCCAGGTTCCCACCCGTAAGTTTATTTTTATCAACATTTGCACTTAGTATAGTAGTCAGATTTTCGTAGAGCTGGTGAGTCAAATCAGCTACACCAAATATCTTTTTTGACTCAAAATCCTGCTCTTCACGATTTTCCACTCTCAGTTGATAGCTTGTATCCAGATTTTCTCGATGACGTATCGACAACTGACTGAAAAGGTATGAGGATGCACTGTCAACAACACCCGATGTATTATCTGAAAAACCAAAACCTGTAGAAAGACTGCTCTTTTCTCCCGTCTTGTATTGATTATGTACGCGCATAAGCTTGCGTTTACCCGAAAATCCGATACCACGAATACTCCTGTTTTGCTCAAGGACTTCAGCTTCGAATGTTGTTTTGCTCCTGGAGGTTTTATGTTTTGACTCCACCCTGAGCTTATCAGATGTATTACTGGTAAGAAAAAATGATTCTGTAATCTGCTCTTTTGACTCAACGCTTATTGTCGTGGGAACAGGCTGATATTTGAGTAAAAGCTGCCCTTTATAGGTACTGGATTCTGTTGAGCTATCCGCAGCAAGACTGCTTGAGAAATCACTCCTGTCCTTGCTCGCATACAGATTCACTGTATAGGGCTTGTATTGCAAAAATGTTGTATCTACAGAATACCCGAAAAAGGTGAAGTCATTTTCATCTGTGAATGTGGTGTTGCTGTTAACCTTCTGTTGTTTGAATTCTGGCTTCAAGCCCACAGAAAAGATCAATAAGGCCGGGTGATATACCCAACCATCCGTATCAATTTCAAATTTTTCGCTGGTGGTTGATGTGTCATGTTCTGAATTAATAAACGACCCGGTACGCTTCTCGGATTCCAGTTCATGCGACAGGACGGCTGTTATGGTTGGTCTTTCCAGGAAATAGACCGGATAAGACCTGCGAGCCTGAGTCTGCGACCAGGGTAATACAAGTATAAAGATAACCATAACTTTTAATACTCTCATCATATTATGCAAGCGCTAGCACATGAAATAATAGCGCGATGAATATTCATTAGTCACGACCATCAAACTGACTCCATTCATCAAATTCCGATCTCAACAACTGCGCCGTTTTCCCTACGTGGGCATTATGACAATCAAGGCAGTCCTCTTCCTTGTTCTTCCTGTGAACCGCTGTTTTCAGTAATTCATCGATGGAATGACATGCCTTCGTGCAAAGATCTATAGAGTCTTTCCCCCGCAGCATATATTGTCTTGCCGCTTTGTGTGGGTCATGACATTCGGTACACTTGCCTGTGGCCACTGGTTCGTGCACTGACAGGTGCAATGATTTTGCAAAGCTGTCACTTTTTTCGCTATGACAGGTGATGCACAACTTCTCAAGAGGATACGCAAGCCTGGGGCCGAATTTCCTGCTTTTTGATCTTGTAGTACTTTCTTTTTTGACGCCTCCTCCGACTCGAAATTGCCTGGCCGAGTCAGCCGAATGACACTTTTCGCATTCGCTGGCACCATAGGGACCGTGAATATAAAACTTTGGTTCCTGAAAAAAGATATTGCGCTTCTTACGGGCACGGACTTTTGCTGCAAGTATCTTGCCCGTTTCGTCATCCTTTTCCAGCTCTGAACCCGGTTCAGGTACACCGGTAAAAAAAAATGTAAGCACCTTGTACCTGTCTGCCGGGCTGCAGCCACTTGCCCCCACACCCGCAACAAGCAACAAGCCAATCACTATTATTCCTCTAGCAATGAAGTACGGCATGAAACATTTTCTTCCCTTATCAGGTGACTGGCTCGGATAGTTATCACCCCCCATTTTTTTACTGTACCTTTTCCGTTCCCTTTTATTTTCCTTCTCTCTCGGGCGGTTGATACACGTTCTTAAAGGAAGTACCTGTCCATTCCCCGAACCCATAAACATTCAATTTATGGTTCCCAAGCATATTGCCTACATAAATAAGATACTTCAGCTTAAAGTCGGGATCCGCATATTGGGTAAAATATTCCACATTGTCATAATCCACATGCACAGCGGAAGGCAAGTAGGTAGAGCCCGGGGCGGGCCCGAATTTACCAAAGGGCAATAATGGCTCACCTGTTTCAGTGTCAAATATCTGTATCAGTTCAAAGGATGCGTCAGCCGTATAGATATGACCATCTTTGTCGATATCGATACCCTTGGGGCGGCCAAAGGTACCGGGATAGGTCCCGAGCTCGCCAATTGACCGAATATAGGTACCGTTCTGGTCAAACTTCTGAATCCTGAAATTAAGAGCGTCGGTAACAAACAGATTTCCTGCATCATCAACGATCAGATGCGTTGGTCGATGGAGCTCTCCTTCAGCCTGTCCGGTCTTGCCAATCTTGCTCAACACAGCCCCGGTGTCCTTATCCAGCACTTCGATTTCATTTTCCAAAATATCACAAACGTAAATTTTATTTCCATAAACTGCCACAGATGTTGGACGAAACTGTTTTTCATCCCCATAGGCACGGGAAAACTCATTTCGCTCATTGAAGACGACGATCTGCCCCCTGCCTGCATCTGCGACATATTTATACCCATCATCTGTGACGACCACACCCATTGGGTCTTTAAGTGCACCGGCCTTTATATCCTTAATGTAACTGAAGCTACGATCTGCAAGATCTATGACGATGATCTTTTTGATGGTCTTGTCCGCGACATAGATGTGGCCCTTGTCGTGGGCAATACCAAAAGGCCTGACAAGCTGTTTCTCTGATTTCTGCTCGCCCAGCAAATATTCACGTAAATCACTAGATTTCCCGAGATCGTCCTCTGCAGTAATACTGACCAGGAACTGGATCCTGGGGGTTTCAGGTGGTGCAGGGTAAAAAACCGTTCCCTGTTCCAGCTTGGGTGTCTGCGCACAGGCTGCGAGCAACATAA
>DAOWEP010000195.1 GCA_030638455.1 Gammaproteobacteria bacterium | reverse complement strand
CCGCTTACGTTGTTCGAAGCGGTAATACCCGAAATCATAATGGTACCCGTACCCCATGTGCGAACAGATAAACCGCCCCCATCAGAATTTCCGACATTGCTATCATTGCTATCAAACACTGAATTTTCAATCGTAATACTTGCATTCAAGGTTCTAATATTGGCACCGCCTCCATTGTTGCTGGCCGCGCCATTTTGAAAGCTAATGTCGCGAATCGTGATGGGTGCTGCTGAATCATCGAACACCCCTGTAGACGTCAAGATTGAGAGGCACTGCGCTGCGTTTCCACCGTCGATAACGGTCTGCCCCGTGCCGGCGCCCTCGATGGTGAGTGCGAAATTCTCCCCCGCCCCGACTGAACTTGCCACATAGGTGAGTGTGCCACCGGATACATCATAGGTTCCTGCCGCAACAATAATGGTGTCATCCTCGCCGTTCTGCTGGGCGGCGGTCAGTGCGTTCTCTAAATCAGATACGGTTGCTACATTAAAGGTGGCCGACCAGGCTGACGCCGGCATGATCAAGACAATAATTGGAATAACGAGGACAAGATAAAATATGAGATAACTACAATTCTTTTTCATGATAAATACCTCCCGTACTATATTCATTTAAAAGCAGGGGTTTAGTAATTCATACCCATTTACTTACTCTTTATCTTTTCTTGTAACCTTTTATATCTTCGTCCTTCTTTTTAAAAGCTTTTTATATATAACATAAAATAAAATTAAGGGTGATGATTGAGATCAAGAAAGCATGATATTCTCAGTGACAAATAAATAAAGAATAGAATTAGACTAGAATTAGTTTCTTGCTCCCGCTAGTCGTAGCCTAACTCACCTATTGAATTTCATTTTGTAACGGGATTCAATGGTTCTATTCGCTTAAATACCGAATGTTGATGCTTAGGGTAAGATGGGTCGACCGGTTTGTTTAAGATGAAGGACTTCGCCGCAGTTCCAGGAGCAGTGCTAACCGGTAATATCCAGCCAAGACAGGGATCTACGCCGTATGTGCGATTCGGGAATGTTCCAGTGGTTATTTTAATGCTGGTGTTAATTGCAGCTGGATTGAGGTTGCGGGGCCGGCAGTAAATCCAGATTTTCAGGATGGTTAAGATCCTGTTTCGGGCATGTTTTCTACGGGTTGTATTATTAAGGTTATTCTTTTTCTTGCCGATAATAATGCCTGTGTATAAGACTATATTGATCAAATTCCAGAAATTCTGTGATATCCGGTTTGCGGTTCTGTATACCTTTGTTCTGGGAATGAATTTCTCATTGCTTTTGTATTTATCAGATACTCTAAGTACTGCTCCACTAGTCATGATTGCAGGGTTGTTGCTGGCTTCGCATGGATTGTTATTTGCAGCTTTGAAGGTCAGGATTTCACAACGGGATCGATTGTTGCAGCAGGCTACTGATGTACTTAATCATCCCGTTTCAGGTGATGCGAACGATATTCAGTTACATACCACAATCAAATCACCCATCGTTAACCGATTTATTGAAGGCTTTAATCGGTCGATCAATCATAAAAACACCAATCAGGAGCAGTTCTCGGATGTATCATCCAGGTTATCAGTGAGAGCACAGGATATGTCCAAGATTGCTCATGAAGTTGAGCAGTCGACTTTGGTGCAGGAAGAGCATACCGAAGCCCTGCTGGTAACCGTTCATAAGATGAAGGGTGTGATTGATGTGGCCTGTGAAATTGCAGATAGTGCTACTGCATTAGCGAACAAAACGGAGACGGAAGGTGCTAGTGGCAAGGAGGAAATCACAAAGGCAATTTCAGGGATTATGGTGTTGTCAGATTATATCCGTGAAGCAGGTGATACTATTAATCAGCTCGGTGAAGACAGTAAGGCAATTGCTGGTATTACAGAGGTGATTACAGGAGTGGCTGAGCAAACCAACTTGCTGGCACTGAATGCAGCCATTGAAGCGGCTCGTGCAGGTGAGCAAGGCCGGGGTTTTGCTGTAGTGGCTGATGAGGTGCGCACCCTGGCCAGGAAGACACAGGAAGCCACGCTGAGAATAAACGAAATTATTACCAAGTTATTGGGGAATGTAGATAGCGCAACATCCATTATCCATAAGACAAACGAACAGGCAGCGATGACGGATGAGATGACTGAATTAATAACGATTTCTTATTCAGAAATTGTCGGCAACATGGCAGAAATCAGCGTTTATGCCAAAACGCTTTCGATGGAGGCAACAGATGAAAGGGATACTGCTGGCCAGGCGGTTGATGAGCTGGATCAGGCGCAGGTTGCATCCCAGAAAACAATTGACCGTTGCAGACGATTTGTTGAGGCCAGTAATGAAGTGCATGAGTTGTGTGAGCAACAGCAAAGCTTGCTAGATGTCAAGTCTGGTACTCAATACTAGCTGTATGGAGTACTAAATAGCTGACATGTAATTTTTGCCGTGATTAACGGCTCTTCCTGATAAATACCGAATGCTGACACTTTGGGCATGGCGGGATGTGTCCGGTGGCCTTAAAGTGCAGGACTTCCCCGCATTCCACGCATTCCAGACTGCCTGCTCCGGTGATCTGGCCGGTATGATATTCTGATGCCTGTCGAGCCTGCTGTTCAATCTGTTTTAATTCTATTCGGGTTTTGTCTGCGACGGAGCCGATCAGTTCGAGCAGTTCTTGCTCAATCAATGCTACGTCCAGGTGTAGCCAGTCTCTCAGTTCGTGTCCGGTGTCGGTAAGATAGTAAGCGGCTTCCTGAAAGTCTCTTTTCAGGTATTCGGCAATTTCTTCGGCTTCCTCCCGGGTTAGTTCATCCAGCTCCACGGCCCTGTCTCTGGCTCGCTCGAAGGCTTGTTGCATGTTGTGGATGCCGTTTTCCGTCTGCTCGAAAGCCTCTGAGGCACGCTCCATCATCGTATTGTATGCATGGATCAGTTTTTCTGTGG
>DAOWEP010000157.1 GCA_030638455.1 Gammaproteobacteria bacterium | reverse complement strand
CCAGTGCGAAAACTTCATTGCAAATCGGATGTAACATTACCAAAGGTTTGGGGGCAGGTGCTAACCCGAATATTGGTAGAGAAGCAGCCATAGAAGACCGAGAGAGGATTCAGGAGATTATTGAAGGCGCAGATATGCTGGTTATAACGGCCGGAATGGGGGGTGGAACCGGTTCCGGGGCTGCACCTGTGGTCGCACAAATTGCAAAGGAAATGGGTATCCTGACGGTTGCAGTTGTTACGCGCCCCTTTGCGTTTGAAGGTAAAAAGCGAATGGCTACGGGTGATGAAGGTATTGCGGAGATCAATAAGTATGTTGATTCGCTGATTACCATTCCTAACGAAAAGCTGCTTAGTGTTTTGGGCAAGACGATTAGTTTGCTGGATGCATTCAAGGCAGCCAACGATGTATTGTTTGGCGCAGTACAGGGTATTGCCCAGTTGATTACCCGCCCGGGCCTGATCAACGTGGATTTTGCCGACGTCCGAACCGTGATGTCTGAGATGGGAATGGCGATGATGGGATCGGGTACTGCCAGTGGCGAAGATCGTGCCCGTGAAGCTGCAGAAGCTGCAATTGCCAGTCCTCTACTAGAAGACGTAGATTTAACCGGAGCAAGGGGGATACTGGTGAACGTAACCGCTGGCTTGAATCTGTCTATCGGGGAATTTGAAGAGGTAGGTTTGGCGATTAAGGAGTTCTCATCGGATGATGCTGTGGTCGTGGTTGGTACGGTGATTGACTCAGATATGTCTGATGAACTCCGAGTTACTGTAGTGGCTACCGGTATTGGGTCTGATGTAGCTGCCAAAATGACGGAGCCCAAGGTATCGCTGGTTCAGCGTAACAGCAAGAGTGGTGAAGTAGACTATGAGGATCTGGATCGTCCTACAGTAATTCGCAAAAAGCGGGTAGCTAGCGGAAGCTCTACGGCCTCATTGGATAGTGATCTGGACTACCTGGATGTACCGGCCTTTTTACGTCGTCAGGCGGATTAAATAGGTAGATAAAGTAAGGATATGGTAGGCTGCCTACCTCACCCCCTCCCGAGGTTGGGTGGCTTCCCTGTCCCTGCTATCAAATGGCTCAATTTAGGAAAATCGCTCCAGGCGATTAAGGTACTGGTTAATGAGTCAAGGTGAGCAGAGCCCAGTATAATAAGTAACCAGTGATATGGTTCTGCCTGCAGGGGGCTGTTTGCAAGGAGTTGTTTCCAGCGAACCGTTTACAAGGAGACATTTACAAGGAACCTTTTACAAGGAAAAATGTGATGCAATACACGCTTTCATGTCTCCCATCATAAATTGTGATACATATATAAATCGATTAAAATAAGTTCGCAGTACTGGCAAGTTTGGTATTTTTATATACAATGTGGGTACTGGTTCACTTTTGTTTGCAATCACTGCTATGTTAATATGCGTGCCGTTTCAGCATATATTACTGAATAACGGAGATCTTCCTCATACATGATCAAGCAACGCACGCTTAAAAATGTCATACGGGCCACAGGTGTCGGCCTGCATACAGGTAAAAAAATCTATTTAACTCTTTGTCCTGCTCCTGTGGAAACCGGTATTGTTTTCCGCCGTGTTGACCTGGATGTTCCTGTCGAGATAAAGGCAAGCCCTGAATATGTCGGGGACACACGTTTGTCGACTTCTCTGGAAAAGGGCGATGTAAAGATTTCAACGGTAGAGCATTTACTGTCTGCGCTGGCTGGAATGGGCATCGATAATGCTTATATTGATCTGAGCGCACCTGAGGTACCGATCATGGATGGTAGTGCCGGGCCTTTCGTATTCCTGATCCAGTCTGCAGGCATTGAAGAACAAAGCAAACCAAAACGTTTTATCCGAATCAAACGAAAGGTCAAGGTCCAGGAGGATGACAAGTGGGCGATGTTTGAACCTTTCGATGGATTCAAGGTTAGCTTTACCATCAATTTTGACCACCCTGCCTTTACCTCAAGAGAACAGAGTGCGGTAGTAGATTTTTCGACGACTTCCTTCGTAAAAGAAATCAGTCGAGCACGAACATTTGGTTTTATGAAAGATGTTGAAATACTTAGGGAGCGTGAATTAGCGCTGGGCGGAAGTCTGGATAATGCTGTAGTTGTAGATGATTATCGTATTCTCAATGAAGATGGCTTGCGCTATGAAGATGAATTTGTAAAACACAAAATTCTGGATGCCATTGGGGATTTGTACCTGTTAGGACATAGCTTGATTGGTGCATTTAGTGGATACAAATCCGGCCATGCCCTGAATAACAGATTATTATGCGCTCTTATGGCAGACGAAAGTGCCTGGGAAGAAGTGACTTTCGAGGACGTAAACACGGCCCCGATTTTATACATGCAACCTGTGCAGGCAACCTGAGTTTATTCAGTTTTTCCGAGAGTGGCGAGAAAGACGTATAAGGGAATCTCGTAAATCCAGGTTTTCGATTGAGCGAGCTGTTTCCCGGACAAGATCTGCATTTTTGGTAGAAAGCAAAGGTTTAGACGCCGATGTTTTGGGAAGGAATTTTTCAGGAAGAAATGTTTGAGAGGTTTTTTCCAAAGGGCGTATGTGACCAACATCTGGTTCGATATTATTGGGCGCATGTTGATTAGATAAGTGCTGGCTGACCAGGATTCGGATATGTTGTACAGGCAAATCGTGATCTTGCTGAAGAGCCTTCAAAATTCCAGGCACCTGGAATCTTAGACGGGAAGACCAGGAAGGTGAACTTGCTGCAAGAACCAGTGTTTTTGAATGAATATTTTTCAAACGACCATGTTTTTGTTGTAGCGTATCAGCATGAACGTTAGCTACCTGGCAGTGTTGTGCTAATGGCTCAGGCAAGATTTTTTGAAGTAACCTATTTAATTGCTGTAAGATAAGCGCGTGCTCAGTAACCGAATATGTGACCAACTTCCTGTTTTTTAGTATATTGCTAACGGATTGTGGGTAAAGTTTTTTCATATAGAGTCGATATTTACCTTGTGGTAGGTCTCGATACCTCGCATTGTCGGTAACTATATATTTTTTAATAGAATTTTACTAGATTAAGTTGCAACTTATTTATGAATATTATCCTGTTTACAAAGGGTCATGAGCGGCCATTGGCCTTTCAGCTCACCCAGCCGCGCGCATACCTTGCCATTATTACTGGTGTGGTTATTTTGTGTATTGGACTGATGTTTGCAGGATATAAGTTGGGGCAACCTACCACAAAATTAATGGACAGTACCGTAGTTCAGGCCTGGGAAGCTGAAATAGTTAAGCAAAAACAAGAGCTTGAATACGTAAAAACCAACGCCCAAGATCATATCAATGCCTTGTCTTTGCGCCTGGGTCAGTTACAGGCACATGTTATACGGATCGATGCCCTGGGTAATCGGTTAGCCAGTATGGCCAAGCTAGATAAGGGCGAATTTGATTTTGACCAGCCACCAGCTCAGGGTGGCCCTGTTAGCGGTCTTGGGGTTCAAGCAGCACAGGATCAGGTGAACCTGTTGACCAGTATGGATGAGTTATACAAGCAGCTGGAAGATAGTGAGCAGCAACTGAGTGTTCTGGAAACTATGATGTTGCACAGTAATCTTCAAAAGCAGGTGCTCCCTGCGGGTCGGCCGGTCAATTCGGGTTGGACTTCATCTTATTTCGGTATACGCAACGACCCATTTACCGGTAAACGAGCGCATCATGATGGTGTTGATTTTGCAGGAAAACTAGGCTCAGATATTGTGACGGTTGGGGCTGGCGTCGTAACCTGGTCTGGTGACCGATATGGCTACGGCAAGCTGGTGGAGATTGACCACGGAAATGGTTACGTCACTCGTTATGCGCATAGTCAGGATATCCTGGTAAAGGTTGGAGAAAAGGTTAAAAAGGGTCAGGTAGTAGCGCATATGGGTTCAAGTGGACGTTCTACAGGGCCGCATGTGCATTTCGAGGTGCTACGGAATGGTCGGGCAGTCAATCCAGAGCGATATATTAGCTCAGTACAATAGATTCCCGTATGTCTTCTACTCTCCTAATAGATAGAGAGGAGAAGGGTATATTCAGTTTTCCTTTTACTCATAAAGTAATTTCCCCCTCTCTCATATATCGTAATTCTTGAGCTTTTCGCTTGAGGTAAGTTCTTTTGTGGGTATAAAAAAATACCAGGGTCGATATGACCCCATATTAATCTATTAAAATCTGCGAAAAACCGCTATTTACGGTATCATCTTTCGCTTTATTAATAACTGCAATACGTGGAAAGTATGGCCAATTTATTCAGCAAGATCTTTGGTAGTCGGAATGACCGGTTACTAAGACAAATGAGAAAAACAGTAGCGCAGATTAACGCGTTTGAAGAGCCCATGAAGGAACTCTCGGATGATGGTTTACGTGCGCGCACAGATGAATTCAAGGAGCGTTACCAGAAAGGTGAATCATTGGAGGATTTATTACCGGAGGTCTTTGCAACTGTTCGTGAGGCAAGCAGACGTGTTCTGAATATGCGTCATTTTGATGTCCAGCTTATTGGTGGAATGGTGTTGCACCAGAGCAAGATTTCGGAAATGAGAACAGGTGAAGGTAAAACACTGGTAGCTACTTTACCCGTCTACCTTAATGCGCTGACTGGCAAGGGTGTGCATGTAATTACAGTTAATGATTATCTAGCCAAGCGTGATGCTGAGTGGATGGGACGTTTATATACTTTCCTGGGCATGACCACTGGTGTTGTTATTGGGGAGATGAGTCCGGATGAAAAACGCGAGGCTTATGCCAGTGACATAAGCTACGGGACGAATAATGAATTCGGGTTTGATTATCTTCGCGATAATATGGCCTTTAGTATTGAAGAAAAGGTACAACGTGATCTGCATTTTGCAGTTGTAGATGAGGTCGATTCTATCCTGATTGATGAGGCTAGAACTCCTCTGATTATCTCAGGCCCGACCGAAGATAACCCGGATATCTATGGAAAGATAGATAAACTGATCCCAAATCTGAAGCGTCAGGAAGGCGATGAGCCTGCAAAAGGAGAGGACGATACCCGTCCGGGTGATTTCAGTGTGGATGAAAAATCAAAGCAAATTTACCTGTCAGAGGAAGGCCATCAGAATGTTGAGGATCTGCTGGTAAAGGCTGGCCTGCTGAATGAAGGGGAAAGTTTATATGACGCTGCAAATATAGTGCTAATGCATCATGTGAATTCGGCATTAAGGGCACATGCATTGTTCCAGAAGGATGTTGACTATATCGTCAAGGATGGGACTATCGTGATAGTGGACGAGTTTACCGGCCGTACATTGCCAGGCCGGCGTTGGTCGGATGGCCTTCATCAGGCTGTAGAGGCCAAGGAAGGAGTGTCCATCCAGAGTGAAAACCAGACACTGGCATCGATTACTTTTCAGAATTATTTCCGGATGTATGAAAAGCTGTCTGGCATGACGGGCACAGCGGATACCGAGGCCTT
>DAOWEP010000074.1 GCA_030638455.1 Gammaproteobacteria bacterium | reverse complement strand
AGCAAGAATGCACATATGGAAAATCCACTGTAAAGGTAACGGTTAGCCTTGGCATTGCAAAGCTCAATAAAGATGAAAGTGGTATCAGCTTGTTCAGCCGTGCAGATGCAGCCATGTATCAGGCAAAGCAACTCGGACGTAACCGCACCCAAACTGCTGAATAGAATCGATTAGTGATAACCCTTGCGGTAATCACTATCCTTTCCCTACCTGTCTTTTCCCGATCTTCTTTCCGACAGAACAGGACTCCCTCTAGCCGATCTGGCCTGAGGTTCTCCTGAATAAACAATCCTGATTAAGAACACAATCCATGCACTTTGGCTTCACGCGGCAAATATCCTTTCCATGATTTACGATCAGGGCATGGTATTCATTAAACAGTACTGTATCCTGTTTTAATGCAAGCTCAATAGCTTCCCGTAATTTATCATAGGGTTCATCTCCAGCAATCAGGCCAAGACGGGAAAAAATCCTGCGTGTATACGCATCGATCACAAATACTGGCCTTTCAAAAGCGTATAACAAAATATCATCCGCCGTTTCATGGCCAACACCATTCACTGTAAGCAGGGCACTCCTCAATTCATCCGTGTTTTTTTTCGCAAGCTCCTTGAACCCTCCCTGGTCCAAATACCAGCTACAAAAGTTTTTCAAGCGTTTCGCCTTGATATTGAAATACCCTGATGGTTTCAACAATCTGGCCAGCGTATTCTGCCTTGCACCTGTTATTTTCCTGGCCGACAACATTTTTTCTACTTTCAGGTTGGTTATCGCCTTTTCAACATTCGTCCAGGCCGTATTTTGGGTAAGGATGGCGCCCACCATGATTTCAAAAGGTGTATCGCCGGGCCACCAGTCCTGGCGTCCGTAACCCTTATACAGATTGTGATAGGTGTTCTTTAGCTTTCTTTTAGATAAACGAAGTGGAGAAACCTTCATGCTCATGAAGTACGGGTCTTTCGTTTCCCAGGGCTGACTTTACTTTTTGCTGGGCTTTTTACCGAACGCTTACCCGCGCTTTTCCCTATTCTCTTTTTTTTGACGAACTTTCTTTTTTCCATACCCGCAGAATTTCTGGAAACTTGATCACTCACCTGCGCTTCCATCCCTGCCAGTTGTAACAATGCATTGATATCGCCATTTTCCAGTTCAATCCATTTTGCCGGGCGCAGCTTGTTGGTCAGGATTATCGGGCCATAACGCACACGCATCAGACGGCTGACTTTTATCCCCAATGATTCCCACAAACGCCTGACTTCGCGCTTTCGTCCTTCCTGCAGGACAACATGATACCAATGATTTGCTCCCTTGCCTCCGGCATCTACAATATCAGAAAAATGTGCCGGGCCATCTTCCAGCTCTACACCAGCCCTTAGACTGGCCAACATTTCAGGTGTAACTTCACCCAATACCCTCACTGCATATTCACGATCAATCTTTTGTGAAGGATGCATCAAGCGGTTGGCCAGCTCACCATCTGTGGTACACAGGATAAGCCCGGAGGTATTGATGTCCAGCCTGCCGACCGTTATCCATCGTCCATTACTTAGTCTGGGAAGGAACTCAAACAGGGTTTTACGGCCTTCGGTATCCGAGCGCGTGCAAACCTGTCCTTCCGGCTTATGATAGGCAATAACTCTTAGCGGGGATTTACTTAGTTGCTCGGTTCGCAGCAGACGGCCATCCAGCTGAACCTTGTCCTTCGAGGTAACTCGATCACCTAGTTTGGCAAGCTCTCCATTTACCTGGAGACGTCCTTCCTTTATCCATGATTCGATTTTTCGGCGTGAACCCAGGCCAGCAGCGGCCAATACCTTTTGTAATCTTTCGCCAGTATCAGACACGCATATCTCCTATTCTCGGACAGCCTCCTCCTAGGCAGCTTACCCTTCCTCAGCTACGCATTGAACCTCAGATTCAATTTCTTCTTCGTCTGCGCTCTCGACCAATGTCAATCTGCCGGGTTCTGTTTTTGATTCTTCTTCCATGTTTTCTTCTTCATCTTGTTGCGCATTCTCAGCCAGGACATCATCAGCCTGCGTTTCCTGTCCGTCCTGACCTTCTTCTCCTGCAACTTCCTGCTGACCATCTACCATGACGCCTACAACTCCCAGGCCCAACTCATTAGAGATACTATCCAGGTCACGGAGCTCAGCCAGTGTTGGCAGCTCATCCAGCGTTTTCAGGTTAAAGTAATCCAGGAACTTTTTGGTTGAACCATACATAGCCGGCTTTCCTGGAACATCACGATGACCAACTACACGTACCCACTCTCTCTCAAGCAATGTTTTCATTATGGAAGAACTAACACCAACGCCGCGAATATTCTCAATCTCACCACGTGTTATTGGCTGCCGATAGGCCACCAGTGCCAGCGTCTCCAGCAATGCTCGTGAATAACGTGAAGGACGCTCGGTCCACAAACGCGAAACCCAACTTGAGAAGCCTTCCTTCACCTGTAATCTGAAACCGCTGGAAACCTCCATTATCTCCATGGCTCGGTCTGTATATTCTTCCTGCAGTTGCTTGATTACGGCCCGAAGATCTTCCCTTTTGGGTTGATCCTGATCTATAAAGAGGGACAACATCTGGTCAATCGACAAAGGTTGTCCTGCCGCCAACAATGCCGCTTCTATTATATTTTTTAGCTTTTGTTCGTTCATAGATTGTTGTTCACTCATTGCTGTAGTTCATAAGCTGTCGATGCATTCTATACGCAAAATCTGTTGGCTAATATTTTTCAGAACAGGCTAATAGCTTCAAGATGTCTGTTCTGATACTGGCTCTGGCTCGTTTTCTGATTCGTGTTCTGACGCATAGCCTGATTGTTGATCTGATGTCTGTTGTGGCTCTACTGAGGTTGCAGTCTTCACATGGATCTGACCAAATGCCTCCGCCTGCACCAGTTCAAGAAGCGAATCCTTGATCAACTCCAGGATCGCCAAAAAGGTTACCACTACACCCATCCGCCCTTCTTTAACATCAAACAACGATGTGAAGTCTGTAAATTTTTCAGCATCTACCTTTGTTAGCACAATCGACATTCGCTCCCGTACAGACAAAGGTTCAAGCTGTATATGGTGATGGGAAAACATCTCTGCCCGGCGCAAGACATCCTTGAACGCAAACATCAGCTCTTTCAGGTCAATCTCCGGTTCCTGTTTAACGACCTTCTTTTCAATGATACCTACATTTACAACCGGGAATATATCCCTCTCTACACGAGTCAGCATGTTGATGTCTTCCGCTGCCTTCTTGAACCGTTCATATTCCTGCAATCTACACACAAGTTCGGCGCGAGGATCATCTTCATCATCCGCCTCAATCGGTCTTGGCAACAACATGCGTGATTTAATCTCTGCCAGCATGGCGGCCATGACCAGATATTCCGCCGCCAACTCCAGACGCATTTCCTGCATCAACTCTATATATTCCATATACTGGCGAGTGATTTCCGCGATCGGGATATCAAGAATATCCAGATTCTGCTTCTTGATTAAATACAATAACAGATCCAGCGGACCTGCAAATGCCTCTAGAAATACCTCAAGGGCATCGGGTGGGATATACAAATCCTGAGGCAACGTTGTAACGTTTTCACCCTGCACCACCGCAAAGGGTATTTCGGCTTGCTGGGGCTCCTGTTGCTGATCGTTGGTATTGACAATGGCTACAGTATTCATATCTGACGCTTCATTCAATGACGTATCAGAAGTGGGATTATCCGAAAGCTCTTCCGCTTCAGACATAACTGCTGTTTCGGCCGAAGCTGCTTGAACATCCGCATCTGTCATAAATAAAGCCTGTAATTATCTTTTTAGTTATAAATAATAAGATGGCAAGCAGAGTATGCTTGCCACTAGAGCCTATTTGCAAGACCCAATTGTGAAACCCATCCTAAAACGTGAGCTATCAAGGCCTGTTTATTAATTAGCCAAAGCAATTACCCTAAATACTAGCGACGATCCTGAACGCTAACGATAGGCCAGCCCCATGACCTGCCTGACCTCATCCAGGGTTTCCCGAGCCACGTCACGGGCTGCTTCACATCCTTCGGCTATGATACCACGGACCAGATTCGGGTCCTCGACAAATTCCTGAGCCCTCTCTCTGATAGGTGCCAATTCACTTAAGACACTATCTATAACCGGTTGTTTACACTCAAGACAACCAATACCCGCAGTAGTGCACCCCTCCTTGACCCATGTTTGAACGCCCTCGTCTGAGTAAACCTCGTGTAGTTGCCAGACCGGGCATTTAGCAGGATCCCCTGGATCTGTACGACGTACCCTGGCCGGATCAGTCTGCATGGTTCGTATTTTTTTCTGTACAGATTCAGGGTCTTCTCGCAGGAAGATACCATTGTCATAGGACTTGGACATCTTCTGACCATCCAGACCAGGCATCTTAGAAGTGGGTGTCAGCAATGCCTGTGGCTCCTGCAAAATGATTCGGCCACCACCTTCCAGATAGCCGTACAGGCGCTCACGATCACCAAGTGTAATATTCTGCTGTCCCTCCAGTAAGGCTCTTGCGACCTCAAGCGCCTCATGATCACCCTTTTCCTGATATTTCTTTCGTAAATCTTTGTAAAGCTTCGCATTCTTCTTGCCAATCTTTTTGATCGCTGCCTCAGCTTTTTCTTCGAACCCGGGCTCACGTCCATACAAGTGGTTAAAGCGTCTTGCTACCTCACGTGTTAGCTCTACATGAGCCACCTGGTCATCACCTACCGGCACCAGACCCGCGCGATAGATCAGGATATCCGCACTCTGGAGTAACGGGTATCCGAGAAAGCCATACGTGGCCAGATCGCGCTCCTTGAGCTTTTCCTGCTGGTCCTTATAACTTGGCACCCTTTCCAGCCAACCCAGCGGAGTGATCATTGATAACAACAAATGCAGCTCGGCATGCTCCGGTACACGAGACTGGATAAACAGCTTTGCTGAACCGGGGTTAACCCCTGCGGCCAGCCAATCAATCACCATCTCCATGGCATGATCGGAAATTCCATGTGGGTCTTCATAATGCGTGGTTAACGCATGCCAATCTGCAACAAAAAAGAAGCATTCATATTCATGTTGCAGTTTGAGCCAGTTCTTCAATACTCCATGATAATGACCCAGATGCAGCGCCCCGGTCGGACGCATACCCGACAAGACACGTTGCTGTTGCATGTTTACAGTATTCAATTTCTTTTTTACCCTCTGCTTCTATTGAATCGTTTTAAAAAAATGCTTTACCCCATCACGCCCAAAGAGCGTAATAGCATGTATTTGTAGGATGATGACAATCCCGCCATATCGGTAAACACATCAATCAACCAGAAAATAGGCGCTCCTATGATATGACCCAGAAGACCCGTAGCCAACAAAACAACCAGAATAATAATACCATAAGGTTCCAACTGGCTTACCTTCCAGGCCAATGGGCCAGGTAATAAACCTACCAGAACACGACCCCCATCCAGAGGCGGCAATGGTAACAGGTTCAACATCATCAGGATTGTGTTTATAAAAATCCCGGCCATTCCGACCGCAACCAGAAACATGCCTGGAGAACCTGTCTGTACGCCCATTAACAGACCAGCCTTAAGCACAATGGCCCATAATATGGCCATGAATAAATTTACCATCGGGCCAGCAATTGCCACCAGCGCCATATCCGTTTTAGGATGTCTAAGGTTTTGCCAGGTAACGGGTACTGGTTTGGCCCAACCAAAAATAAAACCACCCGGTAACAACAACAGAACCAATGGCACCAAAACTGTTCCAACAGGATCTATATGTTTGAATGGATTTAGCGTCAGGCGCCCCATCATTTGGGCAGTCCGGTCACCCAATTTCATAGCCACCCAACCATGGGCTACTTCGTGAACCGTGATTGCTAATAATACAGGCACTAACCAAACGGCTACTTGCTGGGCCGTGTTAAACGACATCATGTTAGCATCCCAACAGGTCTTTATCTATAAATGGCATTATATTATAACTGCAATATATTGATTATTATCATTTTATTATATATTTCAAAATCCAGCATTTGTTGCTGTTTATGAATGAACAACATAAAGGATTCAGGCCGTTTCTTCAAATAGAGATGCATCACCCCTGCCGGCACGCACGACCTGCGGATAACCATCCACCATATCCACCACAGTAGTAGGCTCAAAACCGCAGTTACCCCCATCAATTACAAGATCTACGTCATGCTGCAAACGCTCTCGCATCTCTTCCGGGTCAATCATTGGCAACTCTTCTCCGGGCAGTATTAACGTTGAACTCATTAATGGTTCCTGCAAGTGCTCAAGCATTGCCTGGCTAATTTCGTTTTTCGGTATCCGTATGCCGATCGTCTTGCGTTTTTTCTTCTGCAAGCGACGCGGAACTTCATGAGTAGCCTTGAAGATAAAGGTGTAAGGACCTGGAGTCCTTGCCTTCATCATCCGGTACGCACTGTTGTCTACCTTTGCATACACTGCTATTTCAGAAAGATCCCGACACACCAGAGTAAAATTATGCTTGTGATCCAGACGACGTATCCTGTAAATACGCTCCGTCGCGTTCTTGTTACCTATCAAACAACCCAGCGCATAGCTGGAATCTGTTGGATACACGATCACGCCTCCACCACGCAAGATTTCCACCGCCTGATGAATCAAACGCAATTGAGGATTTTCAGGATGAATCTGAAAGAACTGACTCATGAATGACGGCCTTTATCGTAATACAGAAATTTCAGTGGGAGCTTTCCAGCGCTCACTTTCCCAAACAGGCGTACACCCTTCCGGAAAGTCCGCAAACTTGCCAAGGTGCACCCAGGGATTTTCCGGCCCGTGATAATCCGAGCCACAGGATGCATGCAACCCATAGGTTCTGGCAAAGCCGGCCATAATATGTCGCTCGTCACGGCTGTGACTACTGGAAACTACCTCAATGCACTCACCACCGCATTCAACAAAATCACTAATCAACTTCTTTAATTTGGTTGACGTCATGCGGTAACGCGCAGGGTGCGCGATTACCGCCTGCCCTCCTGCACTGCGTATCCAGCCAACTGCCTGGTCAAGATCTGCCCATTGTCCGGCAACATGTCCTGGTTTATTCCTGATCAAAAATTTCTTGAACACATCACGTACATCCTTTGCCAACCCCTTTTCTACCAGATAGTGCGCAAAATGCGTTCTTGTGATCAAAGATCCTTTAGCATAAGCCCTGGCGCCTTCCAGTGCGTTGTTTACGCCTGATTTCTCCAGTTTTCGGCCAATTTCTTCGGCCCGCCAATCCCTGAAACCACGGAGCTTTTCCAGCCCTTGCTGCAATAATTTGCATGAAGGGTCTATATTCAGCCCCACAATATGGACCGTCTGTTTTCTCCAGCTAACGGAAATCTCCACCCCGGGAATAAACTTCAGACCCTGACTGGCAGCGGCCTGCATCGCCTCTGTAATTCCGGCTGTAGTATCATGGTCAGTAAGGGCCAGCACATCCACTTGCTGCCTGCCTGCCATTTTGACCAGTTCTTCCGGGCACCAGGAGCCATCCGATGCAGTTGAATGGGAATGTAAGTCATATTTTAAGGACATAAAGAACATAATAACATTTGGACGGAGTCATTGTCTTTGACTGTTTCAACCAGAAACCAGATATATACGGCCTATTGCTAACGTAACAATTCAAGTACACTACAGCATTAACAATGACATACGAATATCTATCCAATAGCTAACGAGAACCACATGAAATTTCTTTTTGACTTCTTTCCGATCCTGCTCTTTTTTATCACCTTTAAATCCCATGAGGACCAGATAGAAGGAATGGTAACCGCAACCGGCGTGCTCATTATGGCCACCCTGTTCCAGGTCAGTTTTAACTGGCTGAAGCACCGGAAAATCGAAAAGATGCATATCATTACGCTGGTGCTGGTCATTATCTTTGGTGGTGCCACGATCTACTTCAAAGAACCCTCTTACCTGATATGGAAAGTCACCATCGCCAACTGGTTATTCGCTATTGTCTTTTTTGCCAGCCACTTTATCGGACATAAACCCATCATCAAGCGAATGATGGATCATATGATTCAACTACCTGAATCCGTATGGACTAAACTTAGCCTGTCCTGGATTAGTTTTTTTACCGCTCTTGGCATTCTTAACCTGTTTATCGGTTTTAATTATGACTTCGATACATGGGTAGATTTTAAATTTTACGGCCTAATGGGACTTACCCTGGCATTTACCATTCTGCAATCAATCTTTATTTCCAAATACATCCAACCTGAGCCTGAAGCTGACTCCGAACCTAACTCCGAAAGAAGTAAAGAGGACTAGTCATGTTATACACAATTATTGGAGAGGATGTAGAGAACAGTCTTGAGAAACGACTGGAGGCACGTCCAGCACACCTTGAGCGCCTGCAATCCTTACAGGATCAAGGTCGGCTGATATTGGCAGGGCCTAACCCTGCTATCGACAGT
>DAOWEP010000151.1 GCA_030638455.1 Gammaproteobacteria bacterium | reverse complement strand
CATATTTAAAAGTACCTTTGTACAAAGCGCTCCCGAGATAGATCAACCTGGACAAAATATGCAGCAACCATCAGGGACGGCAATAGCCACATTTGCAGGTGGGTGTTTCTGGTGCATGGAACCACCATTTGAAAAGCTTGATGGAGTTTCATCCGTGATATCAGGATATATAGATGGCCATAAAAACAATCCCACATACAAACAAGTCTCATCCGGCACGACTGGACATACAGAGGCCGTACAAATTACCTATGACCCCAGAAAGGTTTCCTACGAGAAACTGGTCGATGTTTTCTGGCATCAAATAGACCCTACAGATGCAGGTGGTTCATTTGTTGATAGAGGCACACAATACCGTTCCGGCATTTATTACCATAACGATACACAAAAACAGTTAGCCCTGAACTCAAGGTCTGCGCTTGACAAAAGCGGCTTATATTCTGGAAAAATGGTCACTGAAATCAAACCAGCTAGTAAATTTTATGTAGCCGAGGATTATCATCAGGATTACTATAAGAGAAATCCAATTCGCTACAAGTTCTATCGTTATAACTCTGGCCGCGATCAGTATCTGGAAAAAATAGCTGAAAAGGAAATGGCATTAAAAAACAGCACGAGAGAAAAAAACATGGGTACAAACAATAAACCTGATTCGGTAACCCGTTCCTTTGTTAGGCCTGACAAGGCAGCGTTAAAGAAAACATTAACCAGCCTGCAATATGAGGTAACCCAGGAAGATGGCACCGAACGAGCCTTTAATAATACCTATTGGGATAATCATGAAGAAGGTATCTATGTAGACGTAGTATCAGGTGAACCTTTATTCAGCTCAAAAGACAAATATGACTCAAAAACAGGCTGGCCGAGCTTTATCCGACCGATAACAACAGATGCACTTGTCGAAAAGGAAGACAGAAAACTTTTTTCAACAAGAACAGAGCTTAGAAGCCGTCTTGCCGACTCTCATCTGGGGCATGTTTTCCCGGATGGCCCTGCACCGACTGGATTGCGCTACTGCATTAATTCAGCATCGCTTAAATTTATACCAAAGGAAGAACTAGTTTCCGAGGGTTATGAGGGGCTGGCAATGTTATTTATGTAGCAATTCGTGATTATTACCATTTACTACAAGATTTGATATCACTGACGACCTGCATAACATCAAAAGTAACTTCAGTATTAATTTCAATGCAAAATCGTTTTTCCTCCTTACTCAATGGCTGCCAATCTGAATATTGGTGTTCCAGTATCAGCATATCCGCATCTGACACATCATGCTTGCGGGTTCTGATTCGTTGTCGCAAGGTATCTATTGATGCAGTAAATTCCAGAATAATAAAGGGTACTTTTTTTTCTATTGCCAAATTCCTGAATTGGTTTCGTTTTCCTTCTTCCAGAAAGGTGGCATCGACAATTACCGAATACCCGGCATCTATCACGAGTTCAGCAAGTTCAGCCAATCTATTATAAGTCAGATGTGTAGCCTCGGGTGTGTAAATGCCTTCCCTAATAGCTACGGTAGCGTCCTCCTCTGGATCCAGATCATAGATTCGCTTGCGCTCAACATCTGACCGAATCCTAATTGCACCCAATTGCTCCATTAGCGGTTCAGTTAATGTGCTCTTCCCCGAAGCCGACATACCCCGTGTAATAATTAATTGTGGTGTTGTGCATTTAGTATAGTCCCGTGCAAGTTTTAAATAACCAGAAAGACTATTTTCCTCTTCTGTTTTCTCATCTTTGCTAATCGCAGCCTGATCAAGTCGTATCGCATCGACCTTTGCCCTGACCAGGGCCCTGTAAACAAGGTAAAATACAAGTACACGTATCCCGGCATAATCACCACTATATTCTAGATAGTCATTCAAAAATCGACTGGCCATTTGTGGCTGATGATGATCCTGCAAATCCATGACTAGAAAGGCCACCTCACTGATTACGTCTATCCAACGTAACTCAGGATTAAACTCGAGACAATCAAATGCAATTGGAGAATTATTAAACCAGGCAAGATTGCGTAAATGTAAGTCGCCATGGCATTCTCGAATAAACCCTTCCTTCTTACGCTTCACAAACACATGCTGAAGATCTTCATACGCAGATTCACTCCAACAGGCCAATTCATCAAGTATTTCGACGAATTTTTTATCCGTTACACGTTCCCGAATCTGGGAGAAGTTCTCCAAAACCGGTTGATACACATGCTCAGGATCACCGAAAACACTATCTTTATCAGCGATTGCGATCTTCTTGTGAAAATCTGAAATCAACCGGGCGATAAGATTTATTTGTTCAGGTTGCAAATCACCAAGTTCAAGCGCTCTGTCCAGTTGTGCCTCTTGTGGAAACTGCACCATTTTTACTGCATACTCGATTGTATTACCTTCATCCATTAATAAAGGTTTCTCAGGAGTACCCGTTATCTTCACTATCTGTAAATAAATCTCAGGCGCCAGACGACGGTTTAGGCGTAATTCTTCTTCGCAGTAATATTTCCGCTTCTCCAGCGTAGAAAAATCCAGAAAGCCCAAATTTACCGGTTTTTTAATCTTGTATGCGTATGGTCCAGTCAGAATAACCCATGAAATATGGGTTTCAATAAGCTGAATATTTAAAACTGGATGATCATACAAAGCCGGATTCAATAGAGCGGTAATGAGTGCTTGATTCTGGGTACTTGTATTGACCATCGTTTTCATCCTGTCGATGCTCGTGGATAATACAACAGTCTAACAGACTACATAACTACAGGCATTGATACCAGAAATAACTACCAGGCTGTTGATCTGTTTGAGACCTCTATTGCAACTATCTAATTAGTTCATCAGTATCAATGACTGCGGTGAAAAAGCGTTGCATGACAACTGTAACAGGGGGGTATTTTTCCTGGTTTGTGAAAATGTAGTTTTGCCTTGCATTGCTCACACACAAGCGTGCCTGGGCCTGTTACTTCACCTGTGCGGTAGCTTGAGGCCTGCTTCGCTTTTTCCTTTAGCTTTACTAGTTCGACTGTGGTTTTATCTGCCGCCTGGGCGAACAGATTAAATAGTTTATCTTCTATCAACCTTGTCTCAAAACCCAACCAATCCTTGAGCTCATCACCGGTTTCTGAAAGGTAGCCGGCAGCATCGGTCAGATCTCTTTTCATATAATCAGACAGCTTCTCTGCCTCTTCCTTTGACAATTCCTTTAGCTCAATGGTCTTATCTCTTGCTTTATCAACCATTTTATGCAGAATCGGGGCCGACTTTTTCTCCGCTTCTTTAAAAGCTTCCAACGTTCGTTCGAGTAACTTCTCATACACATCCCCTACAATCTGCACAGGATCATGATGAAGCGGGTCTTTCATATCCATTTCCTCCAGGTACCTTCAAAAATACAGAACAATTTACAATGCAGACTGTTCGTTAATCTTCTGACTCCATAGCCAGACTATAGTCTCCATAACGTGCGGCACCATTAAGTTTTGCACGCTTGTAAAGGGCTGTCTGAGTGCTTTTTAGATTATCTGGATCACCTTTCCATGCCTGCAAAGCAAGCTGTTGCAGCGCACGCCCGTAGGAAAAGGTCAGTTCCCATGGCTGCTGTCCGTGTTGATTCATCGCGTTAAGATTGGCTGTGGCCTCTTCCGGCGCCTGCCCACCAGAAAGGAAATTAATACTCGGTACCGCTACCGGTACTGTGCGCCTGATTATCCTGATGGTCTGCTTGGCCACTTGCTTTGGTGACGCCTTTTGCAACTCTTTACCGGGTACCACCATACTGGGTTTCAGTAGCATGTGTTCCAGTACCACATGATGCCTGTGTAGCGCATGGAATACCTCGTGAAGAACAACTTCAGTGATCTCAGCGCAGCGTTCCATGCTATGGTCACCATCAATTAACACTTCCGGTTCAACAATAGGTACAACGCCCTGCTCCTGACAGATTGCCGCATAGCGTGCAAGAACTTCGGCATTGGTTTCTATAGCAAGCTTACTCGGAGTAGTTCCGGATATTGAGTAGACATCACGCCATTTCGCGAACCTTGCTCCTTGTTCCTTGTACCCTTCCAGGCGTTGGGCCAGTCCATCCAGACCTTGTGTAATCTCGTCGCCCGGAGCATTTGCCAGTGGTAACTTTCCCTTATCAACCTTAATACCAGGGACAATACCCTGCTGCGTGAGTAATTCAGGTATCAACGTACCATCGTCCGTGCTTTGCCCCAGGGTTTCTTCAAAAAGAATAACGCCACTGATAAACTGACCCAGATCCGGTGTTGACAATATCATGGATCGGTAGCTACGACGGTTCTCTTCTGTCGACTCAACATCAATCGCTTTGAACCGTTTTGCTATAGTAGGGGCGCTTTCATCGACAGCAAGAATACCTTTACCCTTCTGAACCAGGGCATTGACTGTTTCATTCAACTGGTCTTGCATACTAACCTCACTCTCCATCTAACGAGTTAATTTAGCCTCTCTAACCTTGTACGCCTTTATTGGTATATGGCCCCTCATCGAAGTGATCTATCATCAAACCTAACCCTGTTTGCGAACGATGAACGACATGCGCATTAACACGATAGAAGTTCGTCTCATTATTATTGAGGATCACAAATGCCATATCTACATCTTGGTTCTCATTCTCCGAATGACACCCGTTTTCCACAAAAACCCCACTCGGGGCAACATTCATCGTTTTTCCCACGCAAACCGGCAATCCATCACTGTAAAACAGAACACTGATGTTCTCGTTGATGCGTTTTCCCATACGGTTTTCCATTGTGATTTTCCTCCTATTTCTTTAAGTACCCAGAATACTGGATAAATAATTAATATTACTTAACAGACAAATCACAACTTACAAATTTCATTCTCTTGCTAGACGAAAATATTTACACCCATTTAACCCTGTGTTTGCCAGCTACCATCCGGTTGACGGCATGCTGTGCCATACACTTTCTCTTTCTTACCACCAATAACTGCATCAATGGTGTATTCCCTGCATGGCCCGGCAGCCTCTTCATAGGTGCGTGTAGGTGTGACCGTATAAGCATTACCCGTATCCGGATTATTCCAGCTTGTGGGCACACCAGTTCGTATGCTTTCCAGTGAATGTGCGGCTTTTAACCTATCAGTGTCGTCCATAGACTGTCCGATCGCACCACCAATAGAGGCACCTACTAGCGTGCCTAATATGATTGCGGCAGTACGACCATCTCCTTTGCCCACATGAGACCCAAGAACACCACCTAAAATACTACCAATAATTACACCTGCCTGCTCGTTTTGACCTTGTCCCGTTGTAGCGCAACCACTAGCACCAATAACACATGTAAGCAGAATAGTGACAATGATTTTTTTCCACATTAGCAAGATCCTCCTAATTTCCCGTCATCTAGAAATATAACTTTTACTGCTATATATGCTTTTGCATTTTACACCTTATGAAGGGATACGTCATTGACGTCTATCAAACAATGAAATAATTGGCGCCTGTATATCCCAATTGGTATCAGACATAAGCCGGAGTAATAAGCTGGTTTAGTCCTTGGTTACACCAAAAGAAGTAAACAGGATATTAGCGAACCGCATATTTTATAGGGCAAATACAATCGCGATAATTAGAAGTTGAAATTACCAAACTTTTCATGATGAATGAGAAGTTATGAACTTCTGGATACAGCATTTTGATTGGCAACAAGGGTCTTTTCACCCGATTATTTATGTCTTATTTCTGCAGCCAGGACTCTTAGTGCTTTTGGCGCACCTTCATAAAGTAATAAGCTGTGTAAATAACAACATTAATAGCAATAACAGCCACACCCATTAATAATTGCAGCTCTCGTGTCAGTCCTGTTGGATAGATCACAGGAAGAAGATAGTGCTCAATAAAGCTGTTTGAATAGCCTCCACTCCCACCAGAGTACCGAAGTATATTTTCAATCGGTGTGAGCGGACATATCCATCCTGTAAATTCTATAGCAACTCCCCATATAACACAGGGAATATGGCCCCAGGCAACCCTCCTCCACTTCAACACGAGAAGCCCTCCAAAGACAACAAAAAGAATGTAGGAGAAGTGGAGTAATACTATTAAATCAGCAACGACCAGATTTAGCATTAAAATCTCATAGAATGACTACTCCTGAAAACATGTAAGATGATAATGTTCACAAGCTTCAGCGATTCAGCAGACGACACACTAGTACACCAGAAACCACCTAGAGATTGTCAGGATCACAACTCCCTGTGCGAATCCAGATACCATAATCGCATCGCAACAAGGCATTCCCACTACAAACATAGTTACCGTTGGAATAACTTTCATCGTTGAAATAACATACTGGCTCACCCGGCACTTCCTGTTTTAATACCTCTGACTCTTCGTCCATTTCTTCAGAAACCGGGGAGTTTCTCATCTCCAGATCCTGTGCGCCGACCTGGCTGGCATTGATTGTATTTGACATGGTCAATTATCCTTTTAAAGCATAAAAATACTTAGTAAAGTACTATCTTCAATCAATAAGATGATGTTTGCCAACAACATAAACCGTACTTGCCTGAGCACCTGCATCACCCTCTTCCTCTGCAAATCTCACTTCACTACCAACCTCCAAAGAATCAAAATCACCATCCACTAAACTATTGCGATGAAAATAGATCTCTTTTCCATCTGACGCCACAATCCTGCCATAGTCCTCCATTTCAACTATCTCGGATACCTTGCCATGCCCCTGAGGTTCATGGCTTTTGACCTTACCACGCTGTTTTCTGGCATAGTCCTGAAGTTTTCGTCTGGCCGCATTGAATGCATCCCGTACTGCTACATAGGGGTCTTCGTGGGCATGATGTTCTTTTGGAGAACGATTAACCACAAGCTCTGCATCAGGTACTTTCAAATCCACACTTATGTGAAAAAGATTCCCCTGATGATGGCGCCCATGAGGTGCCTCTACGGTTACCCGACAAGACATAATACGATTATAAAACTCATCCAGCTTTTCAGCTTTTTCCCGTATTTTTGCCTCCAGCGCATCGGAATGAGGGACATTACGAAAGGTGATTTGTACAGGCTGTTTCATATACGCACTCCTTCTCTATATTTGACTATGATTTCATTTGAATGCTGATATTTCAGGAATACATGTAGATACGTATACCTTTGCGACAAGATATTGCTGCGAAGCTTCTTCAGCCACTTATTCAGGACAGGCCATTTACTACGGAAATTATCAAGAAAGGCTACATCTAAAGAAACACTGCCTCTGTACACTACAGTGAATGAGAGGATCAGAACAGCTAGAAAATGATAATATAATTTATCCATCTATATATTCATCTACCATGTATTAATAGTAATTATACCACTGGCAACCCGGTAGTCGTAACTGACAGAAATCAATTTTTACTGAAATAGTTATTGTTGATTAACTATCCGTATCCTTCAGTTCAGACCTATTGATTATGTCTCTTGCAGGTTCGCCGTAACGCTTTATCCATTGTTGAAGTACTTGAGCGCTAATTCTTTGACCTGACTTTAGTTGTTTATCCAGCCTTTCCAGGCCTTCATCAGATAACCGGACGGATCTTGAAATACCTGGGTTTGGAGTTTTCCTGGACATGAAATAGATCATAACAAATAAAAAAAGGGCCAAAGGCCCTTTTTTCGGTGTGAACTGCTAATGATACCCTTTACTATGAAAACGTCTTAGCAAGGAAAATCATAAGTACGAATAGCCCAAAAATACCTGCAAAAAGAATTTTTAATTTACGAAAAAATACAGAATCATCCATCCCCACGACAACACCCTCTTATCTATGTAATTGATTTTTCAGCCTTTACAGGCCACCCAAAAGCGAGTTTAGTTTATCTTTTTACACAGGTATTTGGTATTAGAGATAACTAATACATAGATAAGTGTAATTATGACTAAATTACTAGGTTAATAGCATTGTCAACTGCAAGGGTATAACCACACATATTTCATAGACCATATCTGTAACGAAGTACCAGGCCTTATTCGTTCATGCTTTTCAATGCGTACGAGAGCCCCCATCGTCATCTACACTTGGGATACAAGACCACTTCATAGAGTACACACCGGAGACATAACCGTATGGAACTCAAAAACTATTTTAATCTCATGGTTGAAAAGAATGCGTCCGACATGTTCTTTAGTGTTGGTGCCCCGGTAAATATCAAGATAGAAGGCTACATTAGTCCCATTGGTACACACTCATTACCCCCCGGGTCGGTAAAGGAAATTGCCAATGAAATTCTGAATGAACAACAAATAGAGACCTTTGAGTCTACATTGGAAATGAACCTGGCCCTTACATATGAAAAACTCGGACGTTTTCGTATCAACTTTTACAAACAAAGGGGTGAGGTGGCCATGGTTGTTCGCTACATCAAACCCGAGGTAATGTCACTGGAAGAACTAAACCTGCCTCCAGTTTTAAAGGAACTTATTATGTTGCCACAGGGCCTTGTCCTGGTAGTCGGCTCTACAGGCTCTGGAAAATCAACAACCCTTGCGGCCATGATTGATTATCGCAACCAGAACAGGACCGGACATATACTCACTATTGAGGACCCGATTGAATACATGTACAGGCATAAAAAATCTATTGTCGATCAGCGTGAAATTGGTGTCGACACAATGTCATATGAGAACGCATTAAAGAATGCCATGCGCGAGGCACCAGATGTTATTCTGATAGGTGAAATTCGTGACCGAGAGACCATGCAGGCTGCCATCGCCTATGCAAATACCGGACATTTGTGTTTATCTACCCTGCATTCGAATAATGCCAACCAGACACTGGACCGCATTATTAACTTCTTTCCTGATAGTGCGCATCAACAATTACATATCGATCTGGCACAAAACCTGAAAGCAGTCATATCTCAACGTCTTGTTTCCGGTAAAGATGAAAAACGTATACCTGCCATGGAAATCATGCTGTCATCACCCTATGTGGCACAACTGATTGAAAAAGGGGATGTAAACCACATAAAGGATGCCATGGTACAAAGCGGCAACGAAGGCATGCAAACCTTCGATGAATCACTATATGACCTATATAAGAAAAACATGATTACAGAGGAAGAGGCATTGCTACATGCAGATTCCCATAACAACCTGGGACTCAAGATTCGCCTGGAAAAAGGAGGCGATGCCGGTCAGGAAGATCAATTTACCATCAATTGATTAGTTCCCGACAAACATCAGCCATAAAATACCGGGAACACAATAAGTGTGTACACACTCCCTCTTGTTTATGCAATTTGATCATCCGCCACATGATAGCGCGGGTCTTCCAGAACATTTACTTCTACCAGACTACCGGCCTTCTTTAATAATTGACGACATTCTTCACTTAGGTGTCTCAGATGTAATGTCTTACCTGCCCTGATATATCTTTCTGCCAGCGTATCGATTGCCTCAATTGCCGAGTGGTCCGCAACCCGCGAGTTTTGAAATTCGATAATCACATCATCCGTGTCTTCTTCGGGATTAAACAATTCCAGAAAATTTTTCACTGAACCAAAAAACAGAGGGCCATTGAGTTCATGTACACGTGAACCTTGTTCATCATCATAGGTGTTAATATTGATATGCTTGGCATGCTCCCAGGCAAACACTAGTGCCGAGACAATCACACCCACCACCACCGCAATTGCCAGATCCGTAAAGACCGTCACAGCGGATACTAGAACCAGGACAAATGCATCGGTTGCTGGTATCTTGCCCATAATACGCAGGCTCGACCATTCAAAGGTAGCAAGCACAACAATAAACATCACGCCCACCAATGCTGCCATGGGTATGCGTTCAATCAAGGGTGAGGCAAACAGAATAAATGCCAACAGAAACAGTGCTGCAGCAACACCAGACAAGCGCTGACGTCCTCCGGAATTCACATTGATCATGCTCTGGCCGATCATGGCACAACCACCCATGCCACCGAACAAACCAGTTACCGTGTTGGCAATCCCCTGACCCATACACTCACGATTACCACGTCCACGGGTATTGGTCACTTCATCAATCAGACTAAGTGTCAGCAAGGATTCAATCAGTCCCACTGCTGCCAGAATAAAGGCGTACGGCAAGATGATCATCAAGGTTTCGGAATTAAACGGAACTGAAGGAACATGAAAAGAAGGCAAACCGCCCTTGATACTGGCCAGATCACCCACCGTAGCCGTATCCAGATTCAGGCCAAAAACCAGCAGGCTTACCGCGATAATTGCTGCCAATGATGCTGGAAAAGCGCCCGTCAATTTTGGCAGAAAATGAATAATGGACATGGTAAGTATGATCAGGCCTGCAAATATTATCAGAGGATCACCACTCAACCATTCCTTCACACCCTCATCTGAAATCACCTGAAAATTTTGTAGCTGCGCCAGAAAAATCACAATTGCCAGACCATTAACAAAACCCAGCATCACCGGATGCGGTACAATACGGATAAACTTACCCAGCCTAAGAACAGCGGCCCCTAACTGAATCAGGCCTGTCAGAACTACCGCTGCGAACAGGTATTCCACACCATGTTCAGCTACCAGAGCCACCATCACCACCGCCATGGCACCGGTCGCACCGGAGATCATGCCCGGACGGCCACCAAAGATGGCTGCCAGCAAGCCCACCATGAATGCAGCGTATAGTCCGACCAGGGGATCAACCCCGGCCACAAAGGCGAAGGCCACTGCCTCTGGAACCAGTGCCAGCGCCACGGTCAGACCAGACAAAAGCTCGTTTTTAAAGCACAAGCGACTCGCGCAACCAAGCTTAAACATTGATGACCTCTGGGTTATTAACGGCGTGAAAGGCCGCGTGATATATCAGAAAATGTTTATATATAAAAATACAGAGCATAAACCAGGTCAGATCCTGGTTTTCTCTAAATATAGACAGCGTTTATATATAAACAGATGGAATTGAAACCGGAATCTGACCTTAATTAATACTTTAGCGGCGACGGCCCTTATGGCCTTTGCTGCGATCTTCTTCGTATTTGACCTTTAGATGATTGCCTTCAAATGACTTGCCATCCAGTCCGGCAATGGCTGCACGAGCCTCGTGGCCTTCCATTTCTAGAAAACCGAATCCTTTGCAGCCACCTGAAAACAGATCCTTCACGAGCTTGATAGAACGTACCGTGCCGAACTCTGAAAACAGAGCCGTTAGGGAATCTTCAGTGGTAGTGGGCGGCAAACTGCCAACAAATAGTTTCTTCACTTTACAACTCCTCTTATCACGTAAAAAAAGCAAACCCCGCGATAGCTCGCGGGGTTTAGCCGAGACACAAACTAAAGACCGGTTAGGCCTTTATGTTTGTTGCCTGCGGGCCTTTAGGGCCGTCTTCCACGTCGAAAGTTACCTGCTGGCCTTCAGCCAGTGTACGGAAACCTTCGCTTGCGATAGCAGAAAAGTGAGCAAATACATCTTTGCCACCATCGTCAGGTGTAATAAAGCCGAAGCCCTTGGATTCGTTAAACCATTTAACGGTTCCTGTTGCCATAATAATTACCTCATTAAATATTAAAAAATTTTGTGTGTTACAAATCTTACAAGGTAATTAACAGGAGAAAACTTCAGAACACTTCTGACAAGAACCAGTATAGAATGTACGTTGTGGAGTGTACCCGGTTTTTGACCAAAAAACACCACACTTTCACCTATATTAGGGTACAAAGAGGCTAATTCAAGGCCCGCGCTTTATCTATACGGTCGTTAGAGGATATCGAGAAAATATTGCTCACTGACCACCTTTTTAGCAAAACTTCTGATATAATGCGCCCTCAAGCGCTGGTGCACTTCGGTCTGCACCTGTTTTCAACAAGGTAATTCTTGCGGTAATCCTTCCCGATTTACCTCGAAATACACAAGTAAGTTTCCGCCTAGACCGTCCCAAACCTGGTGTAAAAACCATATTATTGGGTAGGCCGATCTCTGGAGAACATCGTAGCATGTCATTTGAATCCCTCGGTCTCAGGGCCGAATTACTCCGTGCTGTATCCGAAAAAGGCTATAGCAGCCCCACTCCGATACAGAAGCAGGCCATACCTCTCATTCTCGAAGGACGAGACATCATGGGTGGCGCACAGACGGGCACAGGCAAAACTGCCGGTTTCACCCTGCCACTATTGCAAAGACTAATATCGACCAGCAAACCTCAAAAAGGCCGTCGCCCTATTCGCGCCCTGATACTTACCCCAACCCGGGAACTGGCGGCACAGGTTGCCGAAAGCGTACAAACCTATGGCAGGCATTTGCCCCTAAAATCAACCGTAGTTTTTGGCGGTGTAAGTATCAATCCACAAAAACAGAAGCTCATTAAGGGCGTAGACATTCTGGTCGCCACCCCAGGACGATTACTCGATCATGTCGGCCAGAGATCTGCTGACTTGTCAAAGATTGATATCCTGGTGCTCGACGAAGCTGACCGCATGCTCGACATGGGTTTTATTCACGATATCCGCAAGGTTCTCGCTCTGTTGCCCAGGCAAAAACAAACGTTATTATTCTCAGCCACCTTCTCAAGCGACATCAAGCAACTGGCAGATAAACTGCTCAAGTCACCGGTACTGGTTGAAGTTGCAAAGCGCAATACGGCTACAGAAACAGTCACGCAGGTGGTTCATCCTGTAGACAAAAAACGTAAACGTGAGCTACTCTCCTTTCTGATTGGTTCAAATAACTGGAAACAGGTGCTGGTATTCAACCGAACCAAGCATGGTGCCAACCGTCTTTCTGATCAGCTAAATATCGATGGCATCAAGGCTGCCGCCATCCATGGTAACAAGAGCCAGGGCGCGCGCACCAAGGCACTTGCAGATTTTAAATCTGGCAAAGTACGTGTACTGGTTGCAACGGATATTGCCGCCCGCGGAATCGACATTGACCAGTTGCCACACGTAGTCAATTACGAACTACCTAACGTAGCGGAAGATTACATTCACCGCATTGGCCGCACCGGTCGTGCAGGCAATGAAGGTGAAGCTATGTCACTGGTGTGCGTCGATGAACTGAAGTTACTTAAAGACATAGAGCGCCTTACAAAACGCGCCATCCCCAAGGTAGTGATTGAGGGTTATGACCCCGATCCTTCCATCAAAGCGGAACCCATTAACAGGGGGGGCGGCAGGCAGCAAAAGGGTGCAAGAAAGCCAGCCGGGAGACATTCAAACGGGAATAAAGCAGCATCCTCCCGGAACGGTCAGCGTCCACCCTTTAAGGGTCGCTCGAACAATCAGAGCCGTTCAGGTAATCGCGCGGGTCTCAGCTCATAAGGTGCATGTTAGCAACAGAATAGGAGCAGGTACTCCCTCCCTGCTCCTATTTTAAATTACTAACAGGTCCCCCCAACGTGAAAAAAGTAAGAAAAATCGCAATTTTTGTTGATGTACAAAACATTTATTACACCACACGCCAGGCCTATGGCCGCCAGTTTAATTACCGAAAACTTTGGCAACGAATAAGCTCTAATGGAGAAATTGTTTCCGCAATCGCTTATGCAACTCATCGTGGCGACGACCAACAAATCAAATTCCAGGATGCACTCAGACACATCGGCTTTACAGTAAAGCTAAAACCTTATATTCAGCGTAGTGACGGCTCCGCCAAAGGTGATTGGGACGTGGGTATTGCAATTGATGTGCTGGAAGCAGCAAAAGACGTTGACACCATTATCTTGCTATCGGGTGATGGAGATTTCGACCTATTACTGGATAAAATCAAAAAGGATTATGCCGTCAGCGCAGAAGTCTATGGCGTACCCACGCTAACAGCCAACTCTCTGATTGATGCCGCCAGCATCTATCACTCTATTGAAGAAGATTTGTTACTATAAACAGGTACTATAAGCCGTATCTATAATCAGAGCATCGTTACTTTTTTTCAATGTTCTAAAAACAACATCCACGGTTAAATCCAGCTTTTGCAAGTTAGCCGCCGCCTCCCTGCCTTCTTTAGTAGCTCTATAAAAATGGGGCGTCATTAAAAGCAAATCATGTATTTTCTCATTACTGATATCTCCTGTTTTGAATTTTAGTCGCTGACTATCCGCCACCGAAAACCCCATTTCTTCAACGCAAGAAAGGTCTTGCGGATCTGATTTTTTGACCTCCGTATAGATTATCTCTCGCAACTCCTTTAAATGGTCAGGCCCAGGCTCAACCAGAATAACTCTGCCACCCGGTTTTAATATCTTATTAAAGCCTTCAAAACTCTGAAATCCAAACACACATACAATAATATCTACACTTTCACCATCAACGGGCGGCTGTCTGTTGGTACCCACGATCCAGGTTATCTGCTTGTTTCTTTTTGCAGCTTCAGCGATGGCGGCTTTCGATATATCCAGACCAATAAAGGAGAGCTTACTATTACCCTTTTTAACCTTAAGATAATTAAAAACATAATCAAAATAATAACCCTCACCACAACCCGCATCCATCAAACAGGTTTCCCATTTTCCTGTAACCTGGGTATCTGTAATCTGCAAAAGCGAAATTTCAGCTAACTTAGTGGCTATAGGCTCATACAGCCCTGAATTTAGAAATTTAGCTCTCGCTGCAACCATCTCTTTACTATCACCAGGCTGCTTTGTTCTCTTATGTTGCACAGGCAGCAAATTCACATAGCCCTGACGGGCTACATCAAAAACATGTCCATTCTCACAAACGAGCTGTTTTTCATGGAATTCAAACCGTGCGCCGTCAATCGGGCAGGCCAGATTATGTGCTTTTATAATATTCATATTCTATTCGCTGCCTGGACTCAACCTATCTTATCAAAGGTTCCTTTATCATTAAAACCAATGCATTCCAGTTTATCCAGCGCGATTTTAAATAATAATTCCAATTTTGTCCCTATTAATAATATCAGCCGTCTCTTTCATATGGCGGGTGACTATGAAATGATACCCGTCTATGAACACCAGCTCTGCCAACCACATACTACAAAGCGTCTTCGGCTACGATAACTTCCGCCCGCAACAACAGGTAATCGTCGACCATCTGATCGCTGGTAGCGATGCGCTGGTACTGATGCCTACCGGTGGCGGAAAGTCTCTCTGTTATCAAATTCCAGCTATCGTGCGGAACGGTGTTGGCATCGTCGTTTCGCCACTGATCGCCCTGATGAAGGACCAGGTCGATGCCCTGCACCAGAACGGGGTACGGGCCGCTTTTCTCAACTCCACCCTCAGTCCCGATGAAGTGCGCGAAGTAGAGGACGCATTACATCGCGGCGAGCTAGACCTGCTATACGTCGCCCCCGAACGACTAATGATGCCGCGCACACTTGATCTTATTGAGCATATCCCCGTCTCGCTCTTTGCCATCGACGAGGCGCACTGCGTCTCCCAGTGGGGTCATGATTTCCGCCCCGAGTACGTACAGCTTTCGGTACTGCACGAGCGTTTTCCACAGATCCCGCGCATTGCCCTGACCGCTACCGCCGACAATGCCACTCGCCGCGAGATCATAGAGCGGCTGGCCCTCACTGAGGCAAGGCAATTTATCAACGGCTTCGATCGCCCCAATATTCGCTATCGTATCAGTGATAACAGCAGCAACACCCGCGAACAGTTGCTGCGATTTATCCGCAACGAACACCCAGGGGATGCCGGAATCGTCTACTGCCTTTCGCGCAAACGCGTTGATAATGTAGCCAAATGGTTAACATCGAAAGGATTGACCGCACTACCCTACCACGCCGGTCTGCCGGCACAGGTTCGCCAACAAAATCAGGAACGCTTCCTGCGTGAGGATGAAGTGATTATCGTCGCTACCATCGCCTTCGGCATGGGCATCGACAAACCCGATGTGCGCTTCGTCGCCCACCTCAACCTGCCGAAGAGCCTTGAAGCCTATTATCAGGAAACCGGGCGCGCCGGTCGCGACAACCAACCCGCCAATGCCTGGATGGTCTACGGCCTACAGGATGTGATATTGCTCAAACAAATGCAGGCAAGCTCTGACGCCCCAGAAGAAATCAAACGCATTGAACGTCACAAGCTCGATACTATGCTCGGCCTCTGTGAACTAACCACCTGCCGTCGTCAGGCACTGCTACGTTACTTCGGTGATGAGCTGGAAAAACCCTGTGGTAACTGCGACACCTGCCTGGAGCCACCCGAGACCTGGGATGCAACCGCCACCGCGCAAAAGGCGCTCTCTTGCGTCCACCGTACCGGCCAGCGTTTCGGCGTTGGCTACCTGGTCGATGTGTTGCTCGGCAAAGAGAATGAACGCATCCTTCGCTTCGGCCACAACAAGGCAAGCACTTACGGCATTGGCAGTGAACTCAATCAAAGTGAATGGCGTGATCTCTACCGCCAACTGATCGCCCGCGGGTTGCTGGCAGTAGACCTCGAAGGGCATGGTGGCCTGCACCTCACCGAAGAAAGTCGTCCCGTGTTACGCGGTGAACAGCCACTGCACCTGCGTAAATTCTCACGCAAAACCAAAGCAAAAAGCCGTGAACGAAAAGCCAGCCGTTTTACCGATCCGAAAAAGAACGACCTGTGGCAAGCACTACGCAACCGCCGTCAACAACTGGCCGACGAACAGGGCGTCCCCGCCTACATGATCTTCCACGATGCCACGCTCGCCGAAATGCTGGAAAACCAGCCCGAAACCCTGACACAATTGTCGAACATCTCCGGTGTCGGCAAACGCAAACTGGCTGATTACGGCGAGACATTTCTCGATGTACTAAACGATTATCGGAATCCGGGAAAGAACACACAAAGCGATACCGAAGAGGAAACACTGCAACTCTTTCGCCTCGGGATGGATGCCGAAGCCATCGCCGCCCAGCGTGGCCTAAAAGCTATTACCATATACAACCACCTGGCCAAAGGAATAGAGCGCGATGAAGTTCCGCTCAGTGAGGTTGTACCACTGCCACAGCACCAGTTAGAGGCGATCCGCTTCGCCATAGAACAATATGAGGGCGGCAAACGCCTCAAGCCGGTGTTTGATGCGCTGGAAGGAGAATTCTCCTACGAAGTGTTGCGGTGTGTCAGATCTGATATGACTCGTTGACGGGTATCGCATTGCCGTAACCAGGGTTCTCCACACTTTATTGGCAATCTGCTATCATGCGCCAGCTTTCCCCTACTACACCAACAAAGATTGCCAACCAAGACTGATCTCCCATGACCACAACTGCCTTCTCATCATTAACATTGACGCCTGAGCTTTTAGCCAATCTCCAGTCACTGGAGTACAAGGTCATGACACCGATTCAGGCACAAAGCCTGCCCGCTATTCTGAAAGGTAAAGATGTGCAGGCACAGGCAAAAACGGGTAGCGGTAAAACGGCTGCATTTGGCATTGGCTTATTACACAAACTGGATGCACAAACATACCTGACCCAGTCACTGGTACTTTGCCCGACGCGTGAGCTGGCCGACCAGGTAAGCAAGGAAATTCGTCGCCTGGCACGCGCGATACCCAATACCAAAATTCTCACTTTGTGTGGCGGCACACCGATAGGCCCACAACTGGCCTCACTGGAACACCACCCACATATCGTAGTTGGCACACCAGGCCGGATATTAAAGCATTTGAAAAAAGGATCTTTAAAACTGGATAGCCTGAAAATACTGGTGCTGGATGAGGCCGATCGCATGCTGGATATGGGTTTTCATGAAGACATCATGCTCATTATTGACAGGACGCCACGTCAAAGACAAACCCTGTTATTTTCTGCGACCTACCCGGATGAAATAAAAGGCATCAGTGATGCCATCCAGAACGACCCCGTTGATATTCATGTGGAAAGCCTGCATGACAATAGAAAAATACAACAGGTCTTCTATGAAATACAAAAAGGCGAAAGAACCAAAGCATTAGTTGCCTTGCTACACCATTATCGTCCCGAATCCAGCGTGGTGTTTTGCAATCGAAGACAACAATGTAACGAACTGGCTGAAGAATTATGGCGCCAGGGTTTTCATGCACTGGCCCTGAACGGTGATCTTGAACAAAAAGACCGTGACAAGGTGCTAGTGCAATTTTCCAACAAAAGCAGTTCGATACTTATCGCCACAGATGTTGCCGCACGTGGACTGGATATTAAAGATTTACCCGTCGTGATTAACTTTGAGTTATCACCAGACCCGGAAATACATATTCACCGTATTGGACGCACCGGCCGCGCGGGCAATAAAGGATTAGCCCTGAGCCTGTTCATGGCATCTGAAGCCCCCAAGGTCAATGCGATAGAGGAATATCAAGACAGGCCTGTCCGCATTGATACAACCTCTTCACTCAAGATGAGAGAGAATTTCAAACTGAGCCCACCAATGGTAACGCTATGCATCAATGGCGGTCGTAAGGACAAAGTCCGCGCAGGTGATATATTAGGGGCTTTAACTGCAAACACCAATCTGCCCGGCAAGCAAATCGGGAAAATTGATATTTTTGATAACCTTGCTTATGTGGCTGTAGAACGCCCCATTGCCAAACAAGCCCTGAGGATTCTATCAGAAGGTAAAATCAAAGGCAGAAAGTTTAGAATACGAAAACTCTAACAAAACAAAACAACGCAGGGAACTGTCAGATCAAGTTGCAACTACTACACCTGGAACCTGTTACTTTAACTCAGGCCTGTCGCGCCTCATATTCGTATTCAATTTCAAGATTACGTGCAAGACAGCTGTAAACGTCTTCTATCTCAATGGGCTTTGTCAGCACATCATCAAATCCCTGCTCTATATAACTCTTGCTCGTCATATCCTGTATGATGGTTGCAGTAAAGGCTATAAACCTTGTTTTGCTTTTCAGTCTGGACTTCATTGCTAACATGGTCTCCAATCCATCAAGACCGGGCATACGGATATCCATAAATACAATATCAGGAGTAACTTGCTGAAGCTTTTCCAGTGCATCTTCACCACTTTCAAGCAAACAGACTTGCCCTCCTACTCGACTCAACACTCGCCCCATGATGTGACGATTTTCCTCAACATCATCAACGACAAAGACCGTGACTTCCCTGTTCATGATAGCAATCGGCATACCTTTATTATTTTTCTCGTAAGGCATCTTTGATTCAGATACAAATTCCAACGGGATACGAAGCGTAAAGCACGTACCCTTACCCGGCTCAGATTCAACGTGAACAGCTCCATTCATTAATTCAAGATACTTTCTTGAAATGACCATCCCGAGCCCGGTACCACCGCGATCGTGATCCCCCTGCACAAAAGCATCAAACAATGTATTGCATGTACTTTCATCCATACCCTTACCGGTATCCGAGACAGTAAACACATATTCATCACCATACCTGGCTATCTCAAGGTCAATTGAACCCTCATCGGTGAACTTCAGCGCATTCCCGATCAGGTTTACGAATATTTGATTAAGCTTCTGCAAATCTCCTTTTACAACATGCCCGGGAACCTGTGTAGTAACATTAAGCGAAATTTCTTTTTCTGAACACTGCACTTCAAAGAGGTCGACAATCTGCTCTATAATATCTTCATCTATATTCAAGTGGCCTGTATGTAACTCGGTATACCCTGCTTCAATTTTGGATAAATCCAGGACATCATTGATCAAACCCAGCAAATGCTTGCCGCTTTTCCTGATAATACTTACATCCGCAACTTGTGATGGTTTCAGATTAGCTTCTCTTTCAAGCAACTGTGAGAACCCGATAATTGCATTGAGTGGAGTACGGATCTCATGACTCATATTGGCAAGAAACTCTGATTTCATTTTATTGGCAGACTCGGCCTCAGCCTTTGCCTGCTCCAACTCCCACGT
>DAOWEP010000120.1 GCA_030638455.1 Gammaproteobacteria bacterium | reverse complement strand
CTATCGGACCTATACATCCGTCAAGTCCGCACCTGCAGGTGCGGCGATGGAAATATGGCAGGATTACAAGAAGATAAAAGCGGGAGCGGCACCGACGAACTTTATGATGGCGGTTGACCTGGTGGCCACCGATGGTACCGTGCACCGTGCATGGTGTGATAGTCAGGTAGCTTCAACCAATGGATGGGTAAATGTTACCGCGTTTCCGTGGGTGGTGCCCGCTGGAAAAACTATCAATACTGTTCGTTTGTCATATGACATTTTAAATAAAGGTACCGGAAACCCGAAGGCTTCAAATTTGTGGTTTGATAACCTCAAGGTTTTGTTTAACTAGTACTCTGCCAGGGCATGAGGTTTATGGTGTGCTGGTATCCTGTTTGTTCTCCAATCGGCTTTCTCTACGGGCCTTTTTCAGAAACTCTCTTGCCCTGTTTATCTTTGGTTTGGTTGGGTTTGGCAAAAATGAAAGAACCTTTTGCTCTGATCTGCGGTCTGCCTTGTTGATATATGCAAGCGCATTTTCATACTGACCAGCATCTATAAGCCATTTCGCCTGCTTTAGCATAGAATCAAAATTCGGCTGTATTTCATCGGCTATATCAAGATGTTGTAGTGCCAACATAAGGTTGCCATCCTCATAGGCAGTTGTGCCTTGCCAGAGATAAAGACCGTGTAGCGCCGTTCTCCAGTTTGCGCTGATATACTCTTTATCTTTATCCGGACGGGACATGATCAGTGCCTGGATGATGTCATGATGATGTTGCTTGCTGAAGGGAGGACATGTATCTGCTTTGTAAAGGGAGCCAAGCTCTCGCGTAAACTTTAAGATATTATTGCTAAAGTAGGATGTTTTTAATGCTTCTATTGCGGTAGCAATATCTTCACTACTAATCTTCCTTGTCAGGCACTTCAATTTCAGTCTACCCAGGATTGCAGTCATGTCTTTCGGGTTCGCCTGGTATGCACGCTCCATGAGTTCGGCTACTTCTTTAAGGTCGCCACCTGTTCGGAGGGAGTGTGAACCCGCGGTTATGACAGCACGGCTGGAATGTGGGTGATTGTATGCCCAGACATAACTTAGCTTGTCAAAATGAAGCCATGCAAAGGTGTTAAGAAAGGTGAGCACGGGCAGGCTGATGAGAATAAATGCGGCAAAGATATTCAGGATAGTGCGTACCTTCCCCTTGTAGGTAATCAGGGTATAGGCAGCAGCGAACATAATGCCCATGACAGGGAAATAATTCCGGTGCTCAAAATAAAGCTCCAGTCCGATAAAGCTGGATTCAAGCAGATGCCCGGCAAAGAACCATAAAATGGCAAAGGCTGCGATGGGATGTTTCTTTCTTGTCAACAAGGAGAAGAACAGTAGTCCTGCGATGGCTAGCACAGAAAATATTGTGCTGATTGGGTTAAAAATACTGTGTGAGACCGTGTAATCATCATGAAACAGACCTGTGCCTGATATGTCCGGAACAATGATTAATCTCAAGTAGTCCATAAGTATCCGTGATTCCGTTAACAGACGCTCATACAGGGAAAAATTCCGGAAGGTATAGGCGCTGAGCAAGAAATCACTTTTGACTACTGCAGCAGCCATCAATATCAGAATAGGCAATACAAGAAAGAGCAACAGGAACCTGGAGTAACTTTTCGGGATCGTCTTGTTGCTGTTTGCAAGGAGTGTGAACTCGATAATAAGGATAAAGAACGGGAGCAGTACAGCATTTTCTTTTGAAAGCACCCCGAGTATCCCGAAAAACGAAACCCCCAGGATGATGACGGCATATCCTCTAGCGGGCCTGGTGTTCAGCAGGTTGCGACCGTAAACATACGAGATTAAGGCAGCCAGCATGAACAGGGTGCTTAACTGGGACATTCTCTGGATTACATAGAGTACCGTTGTTATCTGTAATGGATGGATCAGCCATAGCAGCATGCATAGCCCTGCGATATAGAGGTTTTTTTTCTCCTGTAACTGGGGCCGGGCCAGTAGCAATAGCTTGTGCGAAAACCAGAACAGCAACACGCCATTGAGGATATGGATCATCAGGTTGGTATACTTGTAAGAATAGGGGTCAGACGATAACCAGGTGGCACCCTGGATATAAAAGCTCAGGTAACTGACGGGCCGGTCGGTAAGGGTTGTACCGCCATGGCTAATGAACAGGATGATTTGATCCAGTAATGAAAAGGAAGGGTAGGCACCCATTGGCTGTAGTCTACCCATATCATCCAGTACAAAGGGGCTGTACAACCCATTCCGGTAGATGACAAAGGTAATAATGATTGAAATGACTAGAATGAGAAAAACGACAATTCCAGATCTGAGGGCGCTGCTTTTCTTCATAATATTATTGTATTTATTATGCGCAATAATTCTGTGGTCAAGCCTGGCGGCCAGCACTGCTTCCTGAAGAGTTCATATTATGTTACGAGACACTATAAGTATTGATTAATGATCGATCAAATTTGGAGCATGTGAGCATGAAAGGAGTATAGATGAATTTTATATACATTTGAAACAGATAGGGTGAGGGTCAAGTTAGCCTAAAACAGCTCTCCTTTTCGTTCTTATGCTTTTCATTAGTATAAATAGTGAGAAACCTTTGAAACTAGGCTAATCTTTGTATAATTAATCCTGTTGGATAGTATCAAGGTTTCTGGCCGCTCTATAAATTATAGGTTTAATTTCGAATGAAATTATTTAACAAGAGTAAAATAGAAGAAGGCAATGGAATGTATGGCATTAGTATTTCCAGAGAGGGATTTTGTGTTGCTAAAACATCTTGCTCTATAGGTGAAAAGCCTGAGCTGGAGATTTGTGACTATTCGCCATGGGCTCAAGGAGTGCCAGATGAAAAGCAGGTGAAGGAAAAGATAAAAGAGCTGGATTTAGCAGCCTATGCGTGTACTACCGTGTTGGATATTGATGACTACGATCTCCTGAATGTTGAAGCACCTGAGGTTCCTGAAGAAGAAGTGGTCTCAGCTGTTCGTTGGCGGATTAGTGATATGGTTGATTTCGATATTTCTGATGCAGTAATCGATGTATTTGAATCACCTGTTACTGGAGGCCAGGATAATCCAGATAATATATATGTAGTTGCTGCTTCTCATGAAACAATACAACAGCGAGTCAGTTTATTGCAGAACGCACAGGTGCAATTAAGTACTATAGATATTCCTGAATTGGTATTATGTAATCTGGCTTCTTTATTGCCCGAGAATGAAGAAGGGATTGCTTTTCTCTATATGATGAGAAGACAGGGCGTGATGGTTTTGATCAGGGATTCCTATGTATATATTGCCCGCAGGCTGGATATTGGGCTTGAAGATCTAATCCAGGTAAATGAAGGTTCAGATCAACAGGAGCCACCTCTGATTCAGGAAGCTAATCCTCAACTGGAGTCCTTGGTTCTGGAGATGTTGCGAACAATTGACTACTATGATCGATATTTTTCACTGACACCGTTATCTGGTCTGGTTATTACTCCTATGGGAGCAGAGTTGCCTGGTTTCCAGCAGGCTTTAACCAGGATGCTAGGATTTAATGTAAGATATCTGGATATGAATGAACTGCTGGATTGTAAAACTCCTATGAGTAAAGCATTGCAGGAAGAAAGCTTTCTTGCGATTGGTGCTGCCCTCAGGATCGAGCAGGAAGAATCGGATGAGGAACAGGGGCAGGGTGAAGAGGAATTTGAGGTAGCCCGTGGATAACTACAGCGTTAAGCAACAGAAGAGTGAATAGAGTTTTGGAATCTCAGGATATAAAAAAAGCGGGCTTGAAGGTTACTGCACCTCGGGTCAAGATACTGGAGGTGCTGGAGAGCAGTATTGCCAGACATTTTAGCGCAGAAGATGTATACAGAATTTTGCTGGAATCTGGTGAAGATGTAGGCATGGCAACTGTGTACAGAGTACTTACCCAGTTTGAAGCGGCTGGAATAGTCAATCGACATCATTTTGAGACTGGAATTTCAGTTTTTGAGCTTAACAGGGGGCAGCATCACGATCATATTCTGTGTGTACGTTGTGGAAAGGTTAGTGAGTTTATGGATGAAATGATAGAGCAACGACAGCGCGAGATAGCGGAAAAGGCCGGTTATGAGATGACAGATCATGCGCTATATATTTATGGTGTATGTAAAGAATGTAGAATAATAAAGGAGGATTAATTTGGTTTCTTTACCTTTCCTGGATATACCACCTTCCCTGAATTATATCGCCGTATTTCTTACGCTAAGATGTCATCTGAATTGCAGCTACTGCATTAATGACCCTCAGCAGGAGGGTATTCGGAAGAATCTTTTCAAGAGAGAAGGTGCATCATTAACACCTGAAGAGTGGGTGAGAGGGCTTTCTCGTATTCCGTATAGCGATAATCTGCCACTGACATTACAGGGTGGCGAACCAATGATTTACTGGGGCGGTGAGGGAGTTGGGGAAATATTGAAAGGGTTGCCTCATCACTTCGATCTTCTGACTGCATTTCCATATACACCTGAGAAATTCTCCAAATCATTGCAGGGGCAGGAAAAGAAGTTTATGCGTGATGCGCCTTATCCAAGCATCAGGGTTAGTTACCATCCGGAGCAAATGGAAAAGGTATGGCATGAAAAGGGTTTTGAGGAGCTAGTTGATCGTTGTGCTGGGCTTGCTGAATTTGGATTTCGTGTATCACCTAACAAAAGTGAGAGTGATGTTGGGATATATATGGTAGAGCACCCGGACAATCATATATCCACACGGATGGAAGATGTGTACAGGGGGCGCGTACCTTTTGAAGCCAAGGAGTTTTTGGGCGAGCATGACGAGCAATTATACGGTACTTATCTCTATCCTTATTCGACAAATTTGATCAGTAGCGGAACATGGGATAAATCCTTATCGTGTGAATGTCGTACTACCGAGTTGTTGCTGGATCCGCTGGGTTTCGCATGGGGATGTCATTTTCATTTGTACGATAGCTGGTCCAGCGGTGGGCCGCTTGATGCTTTTGAGGCACTGGTTGTGCGCGGTTATCATTTTATGAATAATGAAACAGAATTATTTGAGCATGGTAAGGTAAGCCCAATAGGGCATATACTGGATCCTGATTTTAGCCTTGAAACGCTCAAGGAATTTCGTCCATGTCACGATTATGGTCACTGTATTGGTTGTGACACCAAGGTAAAAAATAACCGTTTCCAGAGCCTGGATGATGAGGATAATGCACATACTTCTGTTGAAATTATAAATATTGATTTTCCTGATATAATAAAGAAAAAACTGAAAATCGCATGAAAACTAATAAACTGGCAAATAAATCCAGGCAACATGTACTGATCTTTAAGCTGGGTTATACCGAAACGCTGGATGAGGATGTGGGAGATCTTGTTAGCCTGGGGGATGTGCTTAGAACCACGGTAATACTACATCTTTTTCCTCCCGAGCAATACGATGTAACCTGGGTTGTAGATCCTAAGGCCGCACCACTCCTGCGGGGAAATCCATATATAAACAGAGTAGTCTCGGTGAATGCGTTTACACCTCAACAATTAATGTCTGAGTGGTATGACATCGTTATAAACTTTGAAAAAGATCCCGGTGTTTGTGCGGTTGCTGACAAAATTCCGGCCTGGCAAAGATACGGGTTCCGTTATGATCCTGCTTCAGGAAAAGCCGTGTCTCATGTGCACTCGGATATTGCGGTGAGCATGAGTAAAGATGCGAATTATAAGAAAAATGTATCCAGGTCATGGTCAGAAATTTTATATCAGATGTTAGGCAGTGAATATAAGGGGCAATCCTATGTGCTCGGGTACAGGCCGCATTCCAAAGAGATATATGATGTTGGACTTAATCATCTGGTTGGAGAGAAATATCCCTTAAAACGATGGCCCCAGCAGAACTGGGACGAATTATATGGCGCCCTGTCATCAAAGTATAAGGTTTCATGGCAACAGGGCGAAAATAGTCTTGAGGGTTATATTAACTGGATAAATAGTTGCCGTGTGCTTGTAACGAATGACTCTTTAGGCCTGCATCTTGCGTTAGCTTTGGGAAAGCGTGTAGTGGCATTGTTTGGCCCAACAATCTCAACCGAAATAGATTCAAGTGATCAAATTATCAAACTAACCCCCGAAGTTTCCTGGCCCTGCATTCCCTGTCTGGAGAGCAACTGCGAGCAAGAAGTGATATGTATGACGCATATTTCTCTTCAATCAGTGGTCTCGGCAGTTGACAATTTGTGTCAATGAATCACAAGCATTTACAAAAATTCTGGAAGTCTATGCTACGTATTCGCCGTATTGAGGAGGCAGTAGCGCAAAGATACCATGAGCAGGAAATGCGTTGCCCGGTTCACCTGAGTATAGGACAGGAGGCCGTGGCAGTAGGGGTATGCGCTGCGTTGAGCGATGATGACATTGTTTATAGTGGACATCGTTCCCATGCACATTATCTGGCCAAGGGTGGTGATCTTACGGCGCTGATCGCAGAATTATATGGTAAGGCCAGTGGCTGCTCCGGTGGACGAGGTGGTTCTATGCATATTGTGGACCATAAAATCGGTTTCTGGGGGGCAACTCCTATTGTTGCAGGGACGGTACCGATAGCAGTAGGCGCTGCATGGGCAGCTAAATTACAGAATTCTTCACGGATTGTTACTATTTTTTTCGGAGATGGCTGTTTTGAAGAAGGTGTAATGCATGAATCTCTTAATTTTGCTGCGCTTCACCAGCTTCCAGTGTTATTTGTTTGTGAAAATAACGGGTACTCTGTTTATACCAATTTACAAAGCAGGCAACCTCATCGGTCTATAAGTGCACTTGCCTCAGCGCATGGAGTGAATAGTATTTCCGGGGATGGCAATGACGTAATGTTTGTCAACCAGCAATCTTCAGATGCTATCAAACGTATTCATAATGGAGAAGGGCCGCAATTCCTCGAATTCTCTACTTTTCGCTGGCTTGAGCATTGCGGGCCGAATAACGATGATGATCTCGGCTATCGTGATGAAGGGGAGCTGGCGAGCTGGCAGGAACGTTGCCCTATAGAATTGGCGCTTGGGCAACTTAATGCCAGCTCGGTAGCGCTGGATCAGGAAGACGTTGAGAAGGATATAAATGCTGAAATAATTTCTGCATTTAATACCGCGCAGTGCGCAGACCCCCCTGTAGTTGGAGATTATTGTGAATATGCCTGATCGGATACTTTCATATGCCGAAGCAATACGTGAGGCAACATTTCAGGCGATGGAGGACAATGATCAGGTTATCGTTATAGGAGAGGGTGTTCCAGACCCAAAAAATATCTTTGGCACCACCATTGGGTTACAGGAAAAATTTGGCCCGGATCGTGTGTTTGATATGCCGCTTTCCGAAAATGGTGTGACAGGGATTTGCATTGGCGCTGCTCAGGCTGGACTAAGACCTCTCATGGTTCACCAGCGTATAGATTTTATGCTGCTGGCCATGGATCAGCTGGTGAATCATGCGGCAAAATGGCATTTTCTTTTTGGGAAAGGTGCTGAGATACCTCTGGTGATAAGAGCCATCATCGGAAGAGGGTGGGGGCAAGGGCCGCAGCATGCACAGAGTCTACAGGCACTTTTTGCACATATTCCCGGTCTGCGTGTTGTCATGCCATCCAGTGCCTATGATGCCAAGGGCATGTTGATAGGTGCGATAAATGACAATAATCCGGTGATATTCCTCGAGCATCGTTGGTTGCATCAGATTACTGGTAATGTCCCCTCTAACTATTATGCTGAGTCCCTTGAAGGCGCCAAGGTTATTAGAAAAGGGGCCATGGTTACGATTGCTGCTTTTTCGTATATGCTTATTGAAGCAATACGGGCAGCTGAGTGGTTGGCAACACAGGATATTGAGGTCGAGATTATCGATATGAGGGTGGTAAGGCCATTGGATATGGATACGGTGCTTATGTCTATTGAAAAAACAGGGAGATTACTTGTGCTGGATACAGCGTGGAAGACGGGCGGTATATCGGCTGAAATTGTGGCTGGTGTTACAGAGAAGGCAATGAAGCACTTAAAATGTGCACCTGTGCGCCTTACGTTACCTGATTTGCCTGCGCCAACAGCATCTTCGCTAACTGAAACTTATTATCCCGAAGCAGAGCAGGTGGCAGAGGCGGTTTTAAGGTTGTTGGATATTGATGATAACAATGTTATCGCAGGAGCAAAGGCGCTCGCACGTACTGGCAATCGTGATGTGCCTAATGCTGACTTTACTGGGCCTTTCTAATCAATATGTCTGATCAATACGCAATAGATAGCCATAAACTTATTTATCATCCTGAAAGGGTGTCTGATTGGCTGTCTGCTGATAATTGGGAGAAACAAAAAAAGATTTATCCCATTTATATGGAATTGTCTCCAGTGGGCGCATGTAATCATCGCTGTACGTTTTGTGCTGTTGATTATATCGGTTACAAACCCGTAATGCTGGATATGGAAATGTTGCGTAAGCGTATTCCAGAGATGGGCGAGCTGGGAGTAAAAAGCATTATGTATGCAGGTGAAGGTGAGCCCCTGTTGCACAAGAAGATCGTGGATATCGTAGAAATAACCAAAGCCTCAGGAATTGACGTGGCTTTTACTACTAATGGTAGCATCCTGCCGAAAGGGTTTATTGATCGCGCAATACCGTTGACATCATGGATCAAGGTGTCCATCAATGCAGGCACCCCTGAAAACTATGCCAGAATTCATCAGACTAAAGAACGTGATTTCAATAGAGTAATTGAAAATCTCAAGGAAATGGTTTCTGCACGTAATAGTACAAAATCAGATTGTATATTGGGGGCGCAGATATTGTTGCTTCCTGAAAATACTGATGACGTTGAAAAACTGGCCAGCATATGCCGCGATGAGATTGGCCTGGATTATCTGGTTGTTAAACCCTACTCTCAACACCTGTCAAGTGAAACGCATCGTTACGAAAATACTGACTATTCAGATCTTCTTTCTATGGAAGAGAAATTATCCCAATTTAACAATGAACATTTCAATGTCATATTTCGCGCGAACACTATGACTAAAACGCTTGATAAAGATCACGGTTACGACAAGTGTCAGGCCACACCTTTTTTCTGGGCATATGTTATGGCAGATGGTGCTGTGTATGGGTGCAGCGCATTTTTACTGGATGAACGTTTTAAATACGGAAATTTAAATGAACATTCATTTGCGGAGATATGGGAGGGAGAAGCTCGTCACGAAAGCCTGAATTATGTTCGTGACAAGCTGGATATCAGAGAGTGCAGAAAAAACTGTCGCATGGATGAGGTGAATCGTTATCTGACTCGATTACGTAATGGCGTTTCGCACAAGAATTTCATTTAACTGCTATCAAGTTGCTCATGAATCAAGATATCCATCGCTCTGTATCGTTTATAGTTCCAGCGCTTAATGAGGCAGAGCGAATTAGTGAAACAGTGAGTGAGATCGTTAAGGCAGCGGCGGAAGCCGTTAATGATTACGAAATAATTCTGGTTGACGATGGAAGTACTGACCATACTGTTGAGGTGATGAATTCGCTGGCGGCCAATAATGAACATATTCATGTTGTTTGTCATGCAAGTAATCGTGGAATGGGCGCTGCTTATAAGACAGGGTTGAAATGTTCACAAATGACATACGTTATGTTGATTCCTGGCGATAACCAGTTTCCTGCCGAGAGTATTGTTTCTGTGTTATCAGTTGTTGGTAAATCCGATATCGTGATTCCCTACCATGTGAATGCATCTATTGCCCGTTCATTCAGGCGCAGGCTTCTGTCTGATACCTTTACCAGTATCGCGAACCAGTTGTCTGGCCTGAAAATTCCATACTACAATGGCACTGTTGTACACCGGACGGATATTGTCAAGGGAATTGAGATAAAAACAGATGGTTTTGCCTATCAGCTTGAGGCGTTGGTTAAAATACTTAAGCAGGGGAAAAGTTATGAAACCATTGGGATCGAGCTAAAGGAAAGAGAGGGTGGCGAGACCAAGGCGTTTCATTGGCGAAATCTGGCGCAGGTGATTGCTGTATTCCTGCGGCTGCTGTTTAAAAAATAACAAGAAAAAATTTCAATTTAGCAATTATGCGCAGTCTGTTAGAGAAGTTATTAAAAATCAAGATTATTCGCTATGCCCTTGTAGGTGGAAGCGTTGCTGCTGCTGATGTCGTATTTTTCTATATTTTTGCCAAACTCTTATCTTTTAATTACCTATGGGTAAATGCTATTGGTTTTATGCTTGGGACATTGGCAAACTATCTGTTAAGTATACGACTGGTTTTTAAAAGTGGCGCCAGGTTCAAAATGTCCGATGAAATAATGTTAGTTTTTTTTATTGCCACAACCAGCCTGCTTCTTAATCAGGTCATCATATTTGTGCTGATAGATAAGATGGATATGAATTTAATGATATCAAAGCTATTAACCGTGGCCTCGGTATTTTCCTGGAATTATTTTTCGCGCAAGCATTTTGTATTTTCAAGAAGAGAGTTGAGCCGTGAATCATAATCCAGCTCCTGTTGGTAGTAACTATGTGCAGCCCGTTGGTAACGGGATTGTCTTCCTGGTTCTTACTGTTATTTCTATCATCTATGTTCAATGGACCTGGACAGATTTACTGGGTCAATTCGGGGGGGATAATGCATGGTATTTACATATGGCGAAATATCTATCGCCCTTTACGAGCCCTTCCGATACGACCAAATACTTTGCACAACATAGTCCTTATCCGCCACTTATACCAATAATTCTGGCGCTAACAGGTGGGGCAGAGAGCCTTTTGGTGGCACATTTAACCACCACATTATTTTTGCTAGGATCGTTTTTAATGCTGTATATTTTTGCAATCCAGCTGATTGGCTCAAGGTTGATCGCTATCGGGATCGTGCTTGTGTTTGCAACGCTGGCCATGACATATATGCATGCGCTGGAGATCCTGAGTGAGAACTACTACCTATTTTTTTGCCTGTTATCTATTGTATTGGCAGGATATTCAGAGAAAAATAAAAAAAATATTGGGGTACTGATGGCGGCCTCATTGCTGGCAGGGTCAAGCTTCCTGATTCGCTCGGCAGGCCTGTCCATGATTGCCGCCTTTACAGTTTATATATGGATTAACTATCCGAGGGAATGGCGGATAAAGTTATATATGATCATGCTATCTCCATATATCCTTTCGAAGGTTTTTGATTTTAAATCAGGCGAGAGCTTTAGTTATATATCGATGATGTCAGGCAAGCTCTCATTATTTCATTCGTTGAATGATGTGGTTTCACATATGGGCGCTCATATTGGCCGATTTATCAATGCATGGTTTAATATATTTTCTGCAACTACTAATGTTGGTGTCATTGTGGTCGGGATTCTGGGTATATTGTCTCTCATAGGTCTTGCCAATAGAGTTAGAAAAAAACATCTTGACGGATTGTATTTGTTTTTTTATATCCTGTTGTTACTGCTATGGCCATTTTCTCCTGAGGCAGAACGTTACCTGTATCCAGTTACTGCGTTAATGCTAGGGCATGCAGTATATATTGTTCATTTGTGGGTGAAAAATATAAGGATTGGCGGACTTGCAAAAGGAGCCCTTATTGCAGTCCTTCTTATTAATAATATGCCGGCATTAGCCTTTACGTATGACCGCTATACTTCTGCTCTCCCTGAAGATTTTTCTGAATACAGACATGCAGCAATTTGGTACGGAAATAAAAGGCAGGTAGACTATAGGGGTGTCATTATGATTCAAACGCTTACTGAGGCGATGAAGGCCATTAAGCAAGCGGTTCCAGAAGATCAGTGTGTATATTCAATCAAGCCATCTATTGTCGGGATGTATTCTGGCAGGGTGTCAATTCAAACCCCTCTGGAAAAGCTAAGTGATCAGGAGTTTTTGCATGATGTATCAGAAAAAGGATGCCAGTATTTTTTTATACTACCCTTTAGTTCAATAAGTTATCGCGCTCCTTTTTATCCTGTAAATAGAATTAAGGGGTTTTCCGAACAAATATTCTCTGTAAACAGGGACGAGGTAAGTTATGCGGCCTTATATAAGCTTAAAAATTAGCGCAAGATAAATGCTCAAGTAGTGCATGGGCTAACAAATAAATATATTAATGGCACGCAAATAGGTAGGTCATAGAAAACTAAAAATCAACTTCGTGTACGGTGTGTCTGAATATAATAAATAACCGTTAACAATCGTTATTAAATGAGTAATTTAATGGTAGATACTATTCCGGAAAATAATCCTGCTGATTGTAAAGGATCATCAACTCAAGTTGAGATGCCATTGGTTAGTATTGGAATGCCTGTTTTTAACGAGGCAAAATACATAGAGCGTTCACTGAGAGCTCTGCTTGATCAGGATT
>DAOWEP010000136.1 GCA_030638455.1 Gammaproteobacteria bacterium | reverse complement strand
TGACCTTTAACAGATATAACCCCTGAAAATACCTATGGCCGGAAAATTCAACAACTATTCACGTTCGGGAAAGAAACCTGAAAAAAGTATCGGCAAGGGTGTGCTGGAAAAGGTCACTACAGATGGCCCTCATTCCAAATGGGTCGGAATGCCGCCATATTATATCCATACCCTTACGGTAGATGGTACGGACTATACCTATTTGACTGGTGACAAGGAACTTGAGATCCCGATTGGCAAGATGGTTACATTCAGGTTTCAGAAATACAAAACCGGGCTATCAATAGATAAACGATCATTGGGCATAACCATTGACCCAAGTGAATTTCAAAGATAACCATATTCAATCAACAATGAATCCTGACAGTACAAACCAGCGCCAGATTGCCATCTGGCTTTTTTGCATCTGTATCCTGATATTTAGCATGGTGATTCTGGGTGGGGTAACCCGTCTGACTCACTCCGGACTTTCCATGGTGGAATGGAAACCAATCGTGGGTGTGATACCGCCTATTGGTGAGTCTGAATGGCAGGAAACATTCGACAAATACAAGCAGTTTCCGGAATACAAGAAGAAAAACATGCATATGAATCTGGGTGAGTTCAAGACCATCTTCTACTTTGAATATGGACACCGGGTTCTCGGACGATTGATTGGTCTAAGCTTTCTTGTTCCTTTCCTTTATTTCCTTGCCCGAAAGAAAATCAGGAGGGACATGACGCCCAGGTTTATCATTATGTTCATTCTGGGTGGACTACAGGGCCTGCTTGGGTGGTACATGGTAAAAAGTGGGCTGGTAAATAACCCGCATGTTAGTCAATACCGTTTAACTGCACACCTTTCAGCCGCAATTGCTATTTATGGCTATGTCTTTTGGGTCGCGCTCGGGTTTATTTCACCCACGCCAAAAAATACATCTGTATCTGGTATTAAAAGCATAAGAAATCTCTCGATACTGATTACTGCGGTAGTAGCTATCATGATTATTTCAGGAGGTTTTGTTGCTGGTACCCGCGCCGGGATGGCCTACAATACCTTTCCTCTAATGGCAGGTCAGTTTTTTCCACCTAGCCTCTATAACATGGAACCTTTTCACCTGAACCTGTTTGAAGACCTGACCACCATTCAGTTCAATCACCGAATAATTGCATACCTGCTTTGTATCCTTATCCCGTTATTCTGGTTCAAGACACGCGCTTATTCCTTATCCAACAGAACCCGCTTGGGCTTAAACCTGTTATTGATCATGCTGGCGATGCAGGTAGGTCTGGGAATTTCGACACTATTGCTTGCTGTGCCTGTTACTCTGGCAGCAACGCATCAGGCTGGGGCACTTGTTTTATTTACGCTTGCACTGCTTGTAAATCATCAATTACGCGCAGGCTCCAGCATCTGAGTGGCTAAAGAACGTCCCGCAACCGCTGAAGATCCATCAAAGTAATGGTATTCCCATGGGTAGATATCATCTCTTTTTTGGATAACCTGGACAAAATACGAGAAAAGGTCTCTGGCTGAATTGAAAGCTGAGAGGCAATAATACTCTTTGGCGTATTAAGATGAATTTCAGATGCCTCCTCAACTCCCTCTGGTAATTGCTGGAGAAGATAATCAACCAGTCTGTGCGTGGCATCCTGTAGTGAAAGATTATTGATATCTTCAACTCTTAACCGTAGGCGCTTACTCATTGATGCCATCAGGTTAAAACAACTATCGATGGAATCATGGAGCAGCTCGGTAAAAATTTGCATATCAAAACTGAAAATCTCAGAGGCCATTATGGCCTGCGAATTGACCGGGTATATGTTCTTTTTCATAAACATAATCGCTTCGGCAAAGGTCTCACCTTCACGGATTATCTCTATGACTTTCTCGTCACCATTTTCTGAAAGACGGAACAGCTTTATCTGGCCACTTTTTACATAATAAAACCGCTCTGCAGTGTCGCCAAAGTCAAACAGCCGTTCCTTTGCTGCAAGTGTCATACACAACATGGATTTTATAACTGTATCGAGTTGCTTGTCATCCAGTCCCTCAAACAGGTAAATTGATTTTAATTCTTCCTTACTGGGGAGATGGCTATTGGTCATTTATTACCGTTTCCTAACAACAGGTTACTTAAATGTAGAAATTGACTTCAATCAAAGCATACCATAAGAACAAATGCTATTTTTGCCTTCTTTAACTATCTTGGGTAAAACGGTCTATACCTAACTCAATACATAAGATTATGAAATTACAACTTATTCTTACGGATAACTGTACAACCTGCGCCCGCACAATAAGCACATGGCGAGAGCTTAGCGAGCAATACGGGCTTGAATTTGAAGTTGTTGAACACGGCACAAAAAAGGGATTAAAACTAGCCGAAGAACATGATCTAAAAGTATTCCCTGTATTACTGGTAGATAACAAGGTTATAGCGGTAGGGTCCCCGGATAAAGAGAGGGCAATGGCGATTATCGACAATCTTAAAGCAGTAGCGCCCTGAACATAGAAGAATACTAATACTATTAGTATGTAGTATTGCTATCCAATTGGATTATAATTCACGCTGTACGTACAGATGCAATCAAGACAGATGGAACCAAAGCATATGAAACAAAACCTGACCGATCCTTTCGGCAGAAAAATTGAATATGTAAGACTGTCAGTCACTGACCAGTGTAACCTGCGTTGCTTTTATTGCATGCCAAAAGACTTCAAGGATTATGAAGAACCCGAACACTGGTTAACCCATGACGAAATAGAACGCGTCATCCGTGCATTTGCTTCTCTTGGCACAAGCAGAGTTCGCATAACCGGCGGTGAACCTCTGGTCCGAAAAAATCTGCCTGAGCTTGCAGGCCGATTATCGCGCTTACCCGGTATAGAAGACCTGTCCTTGTCCACAAATGCTACACGGCTTACAACACAGGCCATCTCTTTGAAGACTGCCGGAATAACCCGTATCAATGCCAGCCTCGATAGCTTAAAACCCAAAAGGTTCAAGGATATTACCCAGGGCAAGCTTGAGAAGGTGATGGAAGGACTAATGGCCGCTAAAGAGGCTGGGTTTCATCCCATCAAGATCAATATGGTTGCCATGAAGGGAATCAATGACGATGAATTTGAGGACATGGTTGAATTCTGTATCGAGCACGATTTTACATTGCGCTTTATAGAAACCATGCCCATTGGGGATACCGGGCGTAATGCAAAAAAATATTATTTAAGCCTGCGTGAGGTAGAGGAAAGACTCTCGAAAAGGTTTGAACTTATCCCCGGGGTGATGCCAGGTGGTGGACCCGCTCGTTACAAACAGGTTGCTGGAACTGATTTACGTATTGGTTTTATTACCCCTATATCACAGCACTTCTGCGAAACCTGTAACCGTGTACGTCTTGCGGTAGATGGCACGCTCTATATGTGCCTGGGTCAGGATCATAAATTCGAGTTACGGCCCCTCCTGAGAAATGGCATAACCGATGCAGAACTGCAAGATGCCATACTGCACGCCATTACCCTGAAGCCAGAACGCCACGAATTCAACGAAAAGCCGGGGCAGGTAGTACGTTTTATGTCCATGACTGGTGGGTAGTAGCGTTAGACCAAAAGATCTGGCGCGCGGAAACAGAAACCAGGGGTTACCCAAGATTGCCCATTTTTATTGAATCCCACTTTATAGACACATGCTGTAGTCTATGAAGCTCAGTATTTCTTTTTGATGACCTCAGGAAACCCTTGATCCTTAATTTTCAGGATAAATAAATCTCCAAAATTATCCGGCGCTTCTCCTTCTCCACCCAATGCATAATAAATTCCGCTCAGGTTAGCAGTATTGCCCACCCACAGGACAATTTCACCTGCATGCCTGGTAAGCATGGTTTCTACAATCTCATCTACCTCCGGCTTACTACTCACAACTGTAATATCTATCCCCAGATGTTTTGCCAACGGCCTTACAGTATCAAGATTACGCACCAGATCAGGGCTATAGATGGCAGTAATCTTCATATCACCTACGGTTTTAACCAGCTCTTTTGCCCTTGCACGCCCCCTGTCAGTAAGGATTTTTGTAATGATTGTCCTTTCTGCATGACGGGTAAGAATGATTGTTGTTTCCGTGCCCGGTTTAGAATGGACTCTTGCTGTACAACTAACCAATACACCGCTAATAGCTATAGCAATACATAATGCAATCAGTCGGTTTAGTGTTTGCAAATATACTTCCTTTTATAAGCTAATCTTTCATTTTAAATACTGGCAAGTAAAGTCCCTGCTAAGTTGAGCAAACTCGCCACATTGACTCCTTTCGAGCACAGATAAGCTCAAAGCGATTCCATAAGCATATTAGACCAGTTAACAGATTCAAATCTGGCGGCATTAATATCATTCGCATCAAGATCCTGGAATCTTACGTTCTCAAAATCCGATACCTCATAGGCAAGCACACAGGTAAGTGCATCACCTAATGCCCCTTTCCTGTGCAATAACGCATCTACAACATCATCACTTAGCGGCAATGGTGCAATCAATTCAGCCAGGTCACGTTCCATGATTATATCCAGTGCTGAAAGCAGGCCAACAGTAAAGTAGGTCTCTGCTGGCTTCAGACCAGCTGCATTTGCAAGGAATTCGCACATTTTTGCGCGCACCATAGCTAGATGAATTACCTCTAGAGGCATGTCCTCTGTATTAGATAGCGCTAACAAAGATACTATACTGTTTATCTGCCTCCGCCCCAACAATACAATTGCCTGTTTAATTGAATCTACTTTACGTGGCAAACTATAATAAGCCGAGTTAATGCACTTCAGTAGTTTATAACTCATGGATACGTCAACGCTTATTTGTTTTTCAAGCTCATCGATCTCGGCATCTGGATTTTGCAAAGTAACTAACATATTGATTGCTGCTAGCTTGTTGGTAGGCAGAGTCTTGCCCTTAATAATACGAGGCCGACTGAGAAAATATCCCTGGAAATAATCAAAACCAAGTTCAAAACAAAAATCATACTCATCTCTGGTTTCAATTTTCTCTGCCAATAACTTTGCTTTATATTCTTTAAGTATATTGACGTGCTCTATTACATCCTTCTGGCTTAACGCCATAATATCTATTTTTATGATATCAGCCATAGCCACCAGGGGTCTGTGCGCTGGATTATAGACATAATCATCGAGAGCAATAGTAAAACCCAGCCCGGAAAGCCGCTCAACCGATTTTATCAACTCATCGTTAATCGGAACGTCCTCCAGTATTTCAAGCACTACCTGGCTGGGCCCTATTGGTAAAGCATCATCTTCTAGTAGGAACTTCTCAGTCAGATTTATAAACGCAAATCCCGTCCCTACCAGCTTCTCGAGACCAAACTCAAAAAAACTATTAACAATAGTTGTGGAAGTCGCATCATCCGGTGTAATTCCATCAAAAGAGACCGCATTGTTATCGCTATTCCTGAATAACAATTCATACCCATATACATCCAGGTTTTGATTATATATTGGCTGTCTGCCTACGTAGATTTCTGACATTCTGTCGTTAATCCTCTTTTATTAGACCTGGTTCCCGATCAACTCATATTACCCTGATCTATTTGTGAGAAAATGGGGTTCTGGTCACATTGAATCAGAATCATATGCCTTAGGCCTAAAATCTAACTCGTTATATTTATTAACCATATTAGACTCAAAGTACTATATTGTGAAGGGTAATTTGTATTATAAAACAATCATTGTATAATTACCCCATGGCACGACCCATTGAATACAATCAGGAGCAGGTACTCGATAAGGTAATGGAGACCTTCTGGCTAAAAGGCTATGAAGGCACATCCGTCAGTGACCTTGTGGATGCCACCAGCCTCAACACCCGAACCATGTATAACCTGTACGGTGACAAGAACGGTTTGTTCCGTGCGGCCCTTGATAATTATCACGATAAAATCATGGGTGACTTCTTTACAACCTTGAAACAAAACGAAGGCCTGAAGGGTATACGTATGATCTTCGATTGGGTGGCCGAAAACGAAATGATGAACGGTTGCCTGTTCGCCAATACCCTGTCGGAATGCAATGTGATCGACAAGGACTGTCTTGGATTTGTAAAGGATGCTTTTGGTAAAGTCGAAGCGCAATTTGCGGAAAACCTCACACAGGCCAGAAAGGCCGGTGAGTTCAATGGTGATTTGAAGGCCACCAGTAAATTGCTGTTGTTGATTATGCAGGGCATGAGCGTGTTTTCAAAAACCAGGCCAACAAAAACTGAACGAAAGAAAATGATCGACAGTGCATTAACCATACTGTCTGCAAATTAAAAAATTTGGCAAATTATACAATAACCGTTTTATTACTAATTAAACTATTGATTAATAACGCCTCCTAACTGACAAATGACAAGGAGAACATCATGGGCACAAAACCAGGCATGAAAACCGACATTGATTTATTTACACCCCTTGAACTGGGTCCATTGCAACTGGCTAATCGCATTGTATTGGCACCGTTAACACGCAACCGCGCGGGGGAAGGCAATGTACCTCAGGCGATAAACGTTGAGTATTACAGGCAACGGGCTTCTGGCGGTCTGTTGATTTCAGAGGCATCCCAGATTTCACCACAAGGCGTCGGTTATCCGAGCACACCGGGCATACATAGCGACGCGCAAGTTGCTGGCTGGAAAAAAATCACCGATGCTGTACATGCAGAAGGCGGACGTATCTTTTTGCAGCTATGGCATGTAGGCAGGATCTCTCACCCATCTTTGCAACCCGATGGTGAGCTGCCTGTTGCGCCGTCCGCTATCGAGCCTGCCGGTGAGACCGCCACTTATGAAGGCATGCAAGCCTTTGTCACCCCACGCGCCCTGGAGATCAATGAAATTTCCCCGATTGTTTCTCAATATAGACAGGCAGCACATAATGCCAATGCAGCCGGATTTGATGGTGTAGAAATTCACGCCGCCAATGGTTATCTGATTGACCAGTTTTTGCGAGACGGTACTAATTATCGCACGGATGAATATGGCGGCAGTCTGAAAAACCGTGTGCGCTTCTTAATAGAGATTGTCAAAGCGGTTACCGCTGAACTGGGGAGCGAGCGTGTTGGCGTACGTCTATCACCCGAAAATGGTTTTAATGATATTAAAGACGGTCAGCCGCAAGAGACCTTTAATTTCATTGTAGAACGATTAAACGAATTCAAGCTTGCCTACCTGCATGTAGTGGAAGGCGATATGGTGACCGGTGAGCGAAATCTTGACTATAACCAGTTCCGTAGCGCCTTTCAGGGCATTTATATAGCAAACAACCGGTATGACTTTGAACGTGCAACTGAAGCATTGAAAACAGACGCAGCGGATCTTGTTTCATTCGGGCAATTATATATTGCCAATCCCGACCTGCCTGAACGGTTTGCAAAAGGTGCCAAGCTTAATGTGCCAGATCCAGATACTTTCTATGGGGGTGGTGAACATGGGTATACAGACTACCCCTCATTAGAAGAAGGCAGTTAATTTAAACAATAGTAACAACCAAGTGGAGAATTAACATGACCAGACTAACCGAAGACCAGGCAGCACCGGATTTTTCCATAATCGATATGGAAGGCAAAACTCATAAACTGGGAGACTATCGCGGACAATATTTACTGCTGTCATTCTATCGCTATGCGTCATGCCCATTTTGTAATTTACGTATTAGCCAGATAATACAGCGTGCTGATACGTTTAAATTACAAGGCCTGGAAATATTATCCATCTTCCAGTCCCCCGAGAAAAAGATCAGGCAATATGTCGGCAAACAAAAACCACCGTTTGCTATCGTGCCTGACCCAGAACGCAAACTGTATCAAACCTACAAAGTTGAGACCTCATGGATGGGAATGCTAAAAGCCATGGTATTCGGGATGGGCGACATGATGAAGGCATTCAGCAAGGGCTTTGGTCCCGGCACCATGGAAGGGGAAAAGAACCGGTTGCCCGCTGATTTTCTAATCGGCCCCGACGGCACAATTATTGAGGCCTATTATGGCAAGGATATTGGTGATCATATGCCGTTTGAAACCATAGAGCATGCACTCTCACATCCTACAGCGGTTGCTGAACCGGCTTGAACAGCATTACTCCATCTTCATGGCGGTTACCGGCTGTTTCTCCAGGGTCCACTGATGCATGGAGCCATCATAGAGTTTTGCCTGTTTGTTGCCTAACAGCTCACTCATTACAAACCATGCACCCGAGGCGAGATGGCCGCTGTTACAATAGGTGATGACGGGTTTGTCTGTATTAATATTGAATGCCTGGGCAAAGGTTTTAAAATCATTTGCACTGTTGAGCCTGGCAGGTGATTTCGGTCGCGTTAATAATTCTACGGGAAGCAGTTTTGCACCGGGGATGTGGCCTTTGGCGTACACGTACGACTTTTTATAAGTACCGAGATACAGATTCAAATCACGTGTATCGACAAGTTGTACATTTTTATCTTTGATTGCAGCAACAGCATCCTTTGTTGTTGCCAGAATAGATTTATCCTCCTTGCTGGCAACCCAATCACCTCTACTGGATTTTTCAGCCTTAATGCTGATCTTTCCAGATTTTGTTAGCCATTCAGCCATGCCACCGTTGAGTATTGCCATATTGGTGTGTCCATAATACTTTAACTGCCAGTACATACGGGTAGCGATGGTTACATCACCAAGGCTCTCTCCTTTTGTTACTATAACAATTGCGCTGTCTTTGTTTGCACCTGCATTCTGCATTATGGTTTCGAAGTATTTCTTTCCGGGCAGCATTTTCTGAACTTTATTACCATCTATGTTTTTATTGGTGCGAACTTTATTATAATTAACCAGTGAGGCTCCAGGGATATGTCCGCCGACTTTAACCAGAATTAATTTCCCGGTTTTTTTATCTTTTTTGAATACCGGTTTTCTGGTGAAACTTTTAATGTCTTTGCGGGCATCAAGAATTACAACCTTTCCCACATTTTTTGCTAACCAGGCAGTGTCGACCAGTGGCCCTGGTACAGTGAATGCGAACAGATTTGTGCTGAGCGAGCATGTGATTATAAGAATAATTAGCTTCAGTACTTTCATGATTCTTTCTCTCCGGTATTGGATGTTTCATTATTAAGCGCCATCATCAAAGCGTATTCCAGCTCGATGGTGTGCCTGCATAATTCATGGATTTGATGGTTATTAAAAATATCATCCTGTGTAGAATTGTCCATGACCTTTGTCAAAACCCGGTCACGCTTAAATAGCAGTTTTTTAATATTGTCGCTAAATACTATCAGCAGATTCAGCAGCCACCGTTCTGTGACGCTGATCGAATCGGGAATGGTGATGGTGTCCAGCAATGGGACTATCTGGTCGGCAGATAACCAAGGTGCGCCGGTTACCCACTGATTGACCATAAACCAGGCCAGCGGCTGACCTTCGCCATCTATCGACAGAGCGCATACATGACACCAGTTCTTATCGTCGTTTGTGCGTACAAATAGATGAAAGTGGCCATGCTCTACTGAATCATTTTCTGGTATATCATGACAATGGTAATATGCCAGCCAGCCATTATCAGCAAAGTAAAGCTTGTTGTCCGGGTATTTCTGTTTGCTTACAGGTCGGCGCCCATCAAGCACCTCCAGTACGGCATTGGTTTTCTGTGCACCCAACTGGTTGAGTGTGTGCATGAAATCTATTGCGGCTTCTGTACTTGATAACATAACCAGTTACACTCCACATGGAGACTCATCTGCATCACCGGGACCGCAAGGTGACATACCATCGTCTTCCTGAATAATAATAATGTCGCTCGTATCGAGCTCCGGAACCTTATGTCGGGTATGATCAATGGCAGCGGCAATGGCGGCGATGCCAACTGCGGAACCCATGATCCATCGGTTGTATTTGTGTTTCATGTTCTTTCTTCCCGTTTAAGCTTCCAGGGGTTTATCGATTTTAAGCAGCACTCGTAGCCAGACACCGGCCATGTTGCCGATAAATCCGGAAACCAGCCAGAGCCAGCCGTGTACACTACCTGTTGATATGCCTGCAAGCAGCCCGCCAATATTGCAACCGAATGCAAGGCGCGCACCGTAGCCCAGCATTAAACCGCCGGCGATGGCAGTGAATAATCCGGTGCGATCAATTTTGCTGTCTGGTGCAAATTTTCCTGCCAGTGCTGCGGCCAGCATGGCGCCGATGATAATGCCAAAGTCCATTAACGTTGTTGTGTCAGCGAGTACGCTGTTGTTTAATGCTTTGGATGCATAGGCACCTTGCCAGTATGTCCATGTACTGATGTCACCACCCATCGCTGCCCATATTTTTGTGCCCCATAAACCAAAGGCAAAGGTAATTGTCCATGCGTGACCGGCGATTAATAATGTTAAATAATTCAGAGCAGCAAGACTTGCAATGGCCCACCATAAAGGCCAGGGGCCAAAAATTAGTTGATCAATAAAACTTTTGTTACCGCTGGCATGGCCGAGTTTGTGTATATCGCCGTGGCGCCTTTGTTCAAAATTACGTACAAGATAAAATAACACTCCAAACACGACTAATTGTAACAACAAGGCAGGCAACCAGCCGAGCTCCTGGATCAGCGAGATCTTTCCGACATTGGGCAATGCTGCCCAGGCGGGTAAATGCACTGAGCCAATGGTTGCACCAACAATAAAAAATGCCAGCACAATTAACATGCGCACATGACCACCGCCAACAGTAAACAGCGTACCGGAACCGCAACCGCCGCCAAACTGCATACCGAGACCAAACAGAAATGCGCCAACCAGAACCGATAGCCCGACAGGGGCAAGCGCAGCGTTTACGTGAAGTTCAGGAAATATTTTTCCCAACACAGGGAAAAATAATATAGACGTTACACCTAATAAAAGTAATTGTGCGCGAATGCCTTCACTACGACGTTTGCGCAAGAAGGCTCGCCAACTTCCAGTAAAGCCAAAAGCCGCATGCAATAGTGTAATACCCAGTCCAATGCCAATCAGGAACAGAGTGGCCTGTTTGATAGAAAATTCCTGTTGCAGGAAAAGGCTGAGCGCAACCACGCCGAATATAATCAGCAATACGACAGGCTTGTCAGTGGTGGGCGTGTCTTTTTTATTCAGAATGCTCTCCCTGTCACATGTGTATCTACTGGTGTTAATACTATACGTGAAACGGACTCTTGATATTGACCATAATTACCAGTCCTATATTATCCGCCTTCCAGCCCCCCGAGGAAAAGATCAGGCAATATGTCAGCAAACAAAAACCACCGTTTGCAATCGTGCCGGATCCGGAACGCAAACTGTACCAAACCTATAGACTTGAGACATCATGGATGAGGATGATGAAAGCCATGGTGTTCAAAATGGGTGACATGCTGAAGGCATTCAGCAAGAGCCTTGATTCCGGCACTATGGAAGGGGGAATGAACCGCTTACCCGCTGATTTTCTCATTCTTCCACTTCCATGTGGTCGTAATTACCTACATTCCTGCAGGGATCCAGACTCGACCGAATTCCTTCCATGGAGCCGTCCTACATCCTTTTGTAGTCGTGTTGCCCCTTATTATCCCATCTTTTTTATGATATTTATTTAGGTATTTCTATTAATCTGCCGCTATATAGTGGAGTCAGAAATATATTTAAAAATAACAATGAGTTATATATTTGACTATGGTACAAAAAATACACAACTGGATTAAATCCCTTGGCCTCTTACCGGTTGGCCTAACTGCTCTCATCCTGGGGCTGGGGGCAAATCTCTCCTTGCTGGCATATTTGTCAGACACACTGGACACTGGCGGCCTTGTGGTTACGGTGGCATTGTTACTGATTTCCCATAGTCTGCTGCTTGTATACCTGAGAACAGCGCTATCTAAAAATGAGCGAATATTCCGGCAGGCAGCCGAAATACTGGATCGTTATAGTGCCCATCAAGAAGGTGATTTGCAGCTTGAATCGAATAGTAAATCTGTGGATATAAACCGGTTTATAAAATGCTTCAATTACCTGATCAGGCAAGGTTCTGCAAACCGCGCCCTGTTTTCAGATGTGGCGTCCAGTTTGGCAGTCCAGGCCCACGATCTATCTGGCATAGCAAATAAAATAGAACAGCGAATGAAAAGCCAGGAAGGGAATACGGATGATGTCACAACCACAATTGGCAAACTGGAACATACGGTTGGTATCGCTGCCAAAGTTGCAAACAGCACCTCCGAGATGGCGGCAAAATCAGAGTCAGAAGGAACAAGTGGCAAAGTGACGATGACAGAGGCCATTACCAGTGTCATGATGTTATCCGATTATGTCAATGAAACCGGGGATATTATCAAGGGGCTGGGAGAAGACAGTAAGGCCATTGGCGGCATTATCGAGGTGATCACCGGGGTTGCAGAACAAACCAACCTGTTGGCATT
>DAOWEP010000158.1 GCA_030638455.1 Gammaproteobacteria bacterium | reverse complement strand
TTGTATTCTTGCTCAGGTCACCAAAACGCTTTTCATTCTTGGTCCAGAATCCCTCAAATTGATTATGGAACTTTTGATCCCCCGTCAACAGGAAGGCGCGGATATTTGCCAACGCCAGCCCTGTGGTGCCACGCGTGTCGGCCATCATACCCAATAGTGCCTTGCGTTCCTTGGTGGCTGCTTGCTTTGCTTCAAGGTTAATCAAATTAGTGATTTCCTTGACCATGATGGTTGCAAGGGGTGCGGCTTCCGTCACCAGAATCCTTGTCGCGGGGGTATTATCGATAGTACCGCTGATGTCGTCGATTTCCTGCTGGGCCTGCTTGAAGTCACCAAGTACAGCGCCCATTTCATTCAGCCGTTGAACATTGTCCGGATTGGTCCAGCTCTTGGAGAATTCCTGCATCTTGGCATAGTTACTATCGATGGTTTCCCATGATTTTTGGCGCCCTGCCTTAAACTTGTCGGCGCCCAGAATCATATAACCGCGCAAGGCAGCCAGTGAATGGTTGATACCGTTCAGCATGTTAGTGGAGGCCAATACGGTCGGTGTACGTAACTCAAATACCCGCGTATTAATTACCTGGCTCTCGTTGATACGACCCAATGCTATGATCACAGTCGCAATCATTATCATTGCCAAAACAGCAAAACCTGCTGCGATCTTCTTTCCTACTCCTGCGTTTGTTAACCAGCTCATATTGATGCCCCTTATTGTTCCTATATACATATTTTAAGTGATCTACCTCTAGCTGCGCTTCTAGTTGCACGTCTCATTTCGCTAAAGGTACGTTGATAAATCTATTACATTGAAAACAACTGCTACTGCCGCTTGTTACTTTTTGTTACTTTTGAATGAAGGCTGCTATTGTCTTCAATCCTAATGCATTTATCATTTTTACTATTCACTTAAATTTGTTAATTCGTGATGCCCGCTTAGGCCTCTGTAGCTGCAGAATCCTCATTAATGGTTTCCAGTGCAGCAATCTCATCAGTGGTTAACATCTTGTCGATATTCAGCAACATCACCATCTGCTCTTCTACGGTTGCCAGAGCATCTATAAATTCGGTGTTCACACTGCCTCCAAAATCAGGGCTTGGCTTCATTTCTTCTGTCTTGACAGACAACACATCCGATACAGAATCCACTACGATACCGACTACACGCTCTCCCGAATCAGTATGTACTGATAACACGATAATGACGGTCTCTGCGGTGTATTCCATGGTTTCAAGATTAAAGCGCAAACGCATGTCGATAATTGGAACAATCGTTCCACGTAGATTCAACACACCTTTTAGATACCCGGGTGTATTGGGTATACAGGTCACAGGCACCCAGCCCTTGATCTCCTGTACACGCAAAATATCCACGCCATAGGCTTCACCCGCCAGGGAAAAGGTAAGAAACTGTGAGCTATCCGCATCATTCGATGCATCTCGAGAACCCAATGCATAGTTATTTTGTTGTGCGATTTGTGTACTTGCGTCTGCCATGATTCACCCTCTTCTACAAAACTTGTTTAAGCTTACTGACCTTTTTTTGCTTTTTATTACATATACATATGCAGCAAGCACTGGATCAGCCATCTGTACTATAGATTCATAAAGATATTAGCGACATCTACAGCTAATACTTTATGAATTTGCGCAGTCTTTAACATTATGATATTTATTACTTTTTTTAATTTAATTATCTAATACAACATATAATTGATAAGGCCTTGCTGTTTTCAAGCCATCACTTACATTCACTAGATAATCAGTTCAATATCCTCAAAACTCAGACCAGTCATCGCCATCGGTACCGGTTCTGGAGGCCGGTGCCGTTCGTGCCGAGCTTACGGATTCACCCTGAGGCTGCGACTGGTTACTCTCATCTGCTGATAGTTGGGTAACCGTTTGTTGTGCGGCTGGCTGACTGGTTTTCTGCATAGGTTGTTGCATAGCTTGCTGTGTCTGGTTCATGGATGCGCTATTGCTCGTCTTGAACTGACTTACAAGACTTAACAGACCTGCAGATTCATCTTCCATTGACCGGCTCGCAGCCGCAGCTTCTTCAACCAGTGCTGCATTCTGCTGTGTCATCTCGTCCATCTGTACGACGGCCTTATTGACCTGGTCGATACCGGCGGCCTGCTCCTGACTCGATGCTGCGATCTCGGATACGATGTCGGTCACCTTCTTCACGCTATTGACGATCTCCTCCAGAGTCTTGCCAGACTCATCCACGAGATCAGTACCCTGCTGAACTTTTTCAACACTGTCCTGAATCAGACCCTTGATTTCTTTCGCCGCCTCGGCACTACGTCCGGCCAGGCTGCGTACTTCCCCGGCCACCACCGCAAAACCACGACCCTGTTCACCGGCACGAGCCGCTTCTACAGCCGCATTCAGGGCCAGCAGGTTAGTCTGGAAGGCGATCTCATCGATCACACCAATGATGTCGGCAATCTTCTTGCTACTGGTGTTGATCTCGGCCATGGCGGTAACGGCATTACCCACTACTTCACCACCCTGCTCTGCCTGTGTACGTGTACCAGCGGCCAGTTGATTGGCCTGGGATGCATTATCGGCATTCTGTTTCACGGTAGAGGTCATTTCTTCCATGCTCGATGCCGTTTCTTCGAGACTGGAAGCCTGTTCCTCGGTACGCTGAGACAGGTCAAGGTTACCCGTAGCAATCTCACCGGCACCGGTCTTGATCGACTCAGACATCTGTCGGATTTCACTCACAATGGATTCGATCTTGCTGACAAAGACATTGAAGGCGCCTGCCAGTTGGCCGACTTCATCTTTACCGGAATCATCCAGACGTCGGGTAAGGTCACCCTCACCCTCGGCAATATCTTTAAGTGCCATCAGCGCCTGATGAAGTGCATTAGTAATGTTTCGTGCTACAAACATACTGATAACTACTGCCAACAGTACCGATACAATAGCAAGAATCATATAGAAAAATTGGGCTGCCTGCGCGGAACCTTGTAGTGTATCAACCTGTCCTATTAGCGCTTCTGATAACCAGTCTTCCACCTTCTTCAACAGGTTGATCTTGCCCGTCTGAGTCTTGAACCATGACACGGAATCGATGCCGAAGTTACCTTCACCAGATTTTTCAAAGGCTATCTTACGCATGCGGGCTACGTCATCCACGAGTGGACTACGCATGGTTTGTGCATAGAATTGCTGTGCTTCCGTTGTTGCCAGTGAGATGAATACGTTGGCGTAGGTGTCCTGCTCTGCGACCAGTTTGCTGAACTTATCAAACATCCTGGGTCCAAAAACATCCCTGGCAAAGGTATTGGCCATTACCGCTCGTTCAACACCTGCGCGCTCTTTGCCTTGTAGAAAATTCACATAGGCAGCGATATTCCTTGTAATCTCTCCATTATTGGAAAGCGCAGTCATATTTCCTACTAGCCCTAGAAATGCAGAATTTACACCCGTGTAATATCCAATGGCTTCGCCGGTGGTTATATTCAGGCTACTAACCGAACTGCGGATGCCACTCATACGGCCCAGCTTTGAAAGGGCTGCATTCAGATCAGACTCAAAGCTGCTACCGTAAGATGCACTCTCAAAACCTTGCAAGAAGGTTTTGAGCTCAGAAATTTTCTGGTCCGTGTTGGTACGCTGGGCCGGCAGCTCAGTCACAAATTTCTTGCCCTTGCTGCCCAGAAAACCTGCTGTAGCACCACGTTCTTTTTGTGTTTCATGTACAAGGCTACTGGCCTTGACTGCAAGTTGTGCCAATGGAGAAATAGCTTCCATCTCATCCACCACCGCTGACTTCTCAAGTACACTGACCACGGAAAAATAGATCAACCCGGTCAGTGGCAAAGCCAGCATCATCAGGATCTTCATTCTGATGGGCAGGTTTTTTAATATATTCATTAGGATCTTCCCCTTGGTTACCTGAAAATTGTTGCTAAGTTTGTAAATAACGCATTTATCGTAAGATCACCCGGATTTCGTTTTGCCTGGAGCAAAAAATATAACCATTTTTATTTACTGGTTATCCGCAAAAAAAACCATCCAAATCGCATCTCCACTAAGATTATTAACGACCCTAAAGGGGAATACTTTATTAGGAAAAAACCCTATTTTCCTCTAAGTATATCTTGGTGCTAAACATAAATAATTTATATAAATTAATGGCTTATTATATTCCTCATCATACATGCTATGGCTTAATACCGCTTCAGGCCTTGCTAATTTCCTTTATTGGTATAACAACAACCTGCAAATACGCATCTTTCATAACTAATGGCTAAATGCATCCTCTTTCAACAACTTTCCAGCTCAATAAAAAAGGCCCAATCATTAGATTGGGCCTTTTCAGGGTACTTCTTACTTCAGAGGATGGTAGTTAATAGTTAAAACTCCGACCACTCATCATCAGTTCCGGTCTTCGCAGTAGATGTGGTTTTTGCAGGCATTTCTAGTGCTGCCTGTGATTCAGAGGATTGTGTAAATGGACGATCCACCCCTCTCCTGCAATCATCTGTTGCTGACCCTTGTGTCGTCGACGCATGGGTAGGTGATGTAGCAGGACGTGATGTAGTCCTGGAACCGGTATCGCCAACATTAAAGAAGGAAATTTGCTGTTGCAGGTTACTAGACTGCTCTGACATGCTTTCACTTGCCGCTGCAGCTTCTTCTACCAGTGCCGCATTCTGCTGGGTCATCTCGTCCATCTGTACGATGGCCTTGTTGACCTCCTCGCTACCAGTGGCCTGTTCATGGCTCGACGCCGAAATCTCGGATACGCTATCGGTTACCTTCTTCACACTGGTAACGATCTCTTCCAGGGTCTTCCCAGATTCATCCACCAGATCCGTACCTTGCTGAACTTTTTCAACACTGTCCTGAATCAGTTCTTTGATCTCTTTGGCGGCCTCGGCACTGCGTCCGGCCAGATTACGTACTTCGCCGGCCACAACCGCAAAGCCACGACCCTGTTCTCCAGCACGCGCCGCTTCTACAGCTGCGTTCAAGGCCAGCAAATTGGTCTGGAAGGCGATCTCATCGATCACACTGATGATGTCGGCAATCTTCTTGCTACTGGCGTTGATCTCGGCCATGGCAGTTACTGCGCTACCTACGACCTCACCACCCTTCTCTGCCTGGGTGCGTGCACCAGCGGCCAGTTGATTGGCCTGAGATGCATTATCGGCATTCTGTTTCACGGTCGAGGTCATCTCTTCCATGCTCGAGGCTGTTTCTTCAAGGCTAGAGGCCTGTTCTTCAGTACGTTGTGAAAGATCTGCATTACCACG
>DAOWEP010000207.1 GCA_030638455.1 Gammaproteobacteria bacterium | reverse complement strand
GGTTTAATCCGACGAAATTAGGGGGTATTAAGGTGCCAGGGTTGCAACATCAAGTGCTAAGAACAGATATTTCCGGGATGCCACTGGAGTGGATTGGTTACCAGGACGCTGTACGTTTGTATTTTCTTGAACAGGTTGCTTATAGCTGCGGAACCCTGATGTATACCATTCGCGGAGGTTATAACGCCATCTCCGGCCTTCGCAGCCAGATTGATGTCAATTCAATAATAGCCACGGTTGGAAATAACCGCTCACTCGCCAAGTCCAGAAAGAATTACATCCCTCCACTGAATAACCCCGCCCTTTTTAAACGTGATGCCTCTCTTTGCATGTACTGCGGAGACCATTTTCAACGTCGGGATCTTTCCCGTGACCACGTTACCCCGATCAGTGCAGGTGGAGAAGATATCTGGACGAATGTGGTAACTGCCTGTAAACGATGCAATAACCACAAGGCAGGGCAAACCCCGGAGCAGGCCAGTATGCAATTATTGGCAGTGCCCTTTATGCCGACCCATGCCGAGTATATTTATTTACAGGGCAAGAAAGTACTTGCTGACCAAATGGAATTTCTGCTTGCCCATTTCCCCCGCAGCAGTCCCCTGCATGAGCGTATCTCACTGCAACTGAGTTGAATATAGTTATTGCCCGTGTCAAATCTTGTGGAGCTGACTTCCGGAGAAAGATGATTTGAAGCTCTGGGACTCAATTTCAGAAAGTATCCAAAGCGTAACAGGCAAGCCCTTTGAGATTGCTTCACAGCAATCTATCGGTGGCGGCTGCATCAATGAGGCCTACAAGATTACAGGGAAAACGGCCACTGGAGAGAATGATCAGGCCTGGTTTGTGAAGCTTAACCAGACCAGCGGCTTAAAAATGTTTGAGGCTGAGCACAAGGGACTACAGGAGCTGTCTAATACCAATACCATTCGTGTGCCGAAACCTCTGTGCTCAGGGGTTGCTGAAAATAAGGCTTATCTGGTGATGGAATACATCGAGTTGACATCACGCGGGGCTGATCCGGCACAGCTGGGTCAACAGTTGGCGGCCATGCATCAGGTTACGACAAAACAGTTTGGATATGTTTGTGACAATACCATTGGCTCAACACCACAAGTGAATACACCGGAAAAGGACTGGGTTGGTTTCTGGCAGAGGCATCGTCTTGGATATCAATTGCAGCTTGCTGCAAGAAAAGGTGGGGGTGGCGGTTTACAGCGAAAGGGCGAGCAACTTATGGATCAGTTTTCTGCCTTGTTCACTGATTATCGACCCAAAGCCTCCCTGTTACATGGAGATCTGTGGGGCGGGAACTGTTCCAGTGATTGCGAAGGTAGCCCGGTGATTTATGACCCGGCAGTTTACTATGGTGACCATGAAGCAGACCTGGCCATGACCGAATTATTTGGCGGATTCGGTCATACATTTTATTCGGCCTATGCAGACGTATTTCCGATCGATGCCGGTTATCCTGTACGCAAAACCCTGTACAACCTGTATCACATACTCAATCATTTCAATCTATTCGGGGGCGGTTATGCGGCGCAGGCAGAATCCATGATCGATCATTTGCTTGTGGAGCTGAGCTGAATTCACGTAACCATTTGTTTTATAGGTATAATATTACTCCAACGGGTTACAGTAAAACTCCGTTTTTCCAGTCGTTTATCTTTTCTTTAGGCAACTCTTTCGCTACAATATGCGGCCGCACTTTGGCTGCCTCCTGAAGCACTGGAAATAGTGTCTTACCTCTTGAAAGACATGGACTTAGAGGCAAGCAGGCTTGCGGTGAAACAGCAAAAAATCAAGAAACTTTCTTAATGTATTCAAGAGAAGAGAATAGAGTGCCAGCATGATGCAAAAGATGTCCAATCAACAAAACAGTCAGCACAATCTGCAAGTTCGGCCAAAAAAACAGGGTCTTTATGATCCGGTTAATGAAAAAGATAACTGTGGAGTGGGTTTTGTTGCCGATATCAAGGGCAGGCCCAGCCATCAAATAGTTCTGGATGCCGATCATGTACTGCGCCGAATGGTGCACCGTGGTGCCTGTGGTTGTGAGACCAATACCGGTGATGGTGCCGGGATGATGACCTCCTTGCCGCATGATTTTCTGAGAAAAGTGGCACAAAAAGATCTGGGCGTAGATTTACCGGCTCCAGGCCGTTATGCAGCGGGCAATGTTTTTCTACCAACCGATGATGGTGAGCGTGTTCGTTGTAAAAAACTGGTAGACGAGATTATTGTGAAGCAGGGACAGAAGGTGCTGGGCTGGCGTCAGTTACCAGCAGACCCTATTCATGCGGACATTGGCCCAACTGCCCATGCCGCACAGCCACATATGGAACAGCTTTTTATCGAGGCTGCTGAAGGGCTGGAAGGGGATGAGTTTGAGCGGCAGTTGTATATTATCCGTAAGTTTTCCACACATACGCTTAGAAATGATGAAAGCATAAGTCAGCGTGAACTCTTTTATGTTTGCAGTTTGTCTACCAAGGTAATCATTTACAAGGGCATGCTGAACCCGGATCAGTTGATACCGTTTTATGCAGACCTTGCTGACGAAGACTACACAACCCATCTTGCCATGGTGCATTCTCGCTTTAGCACCAACACTTTTCCATCATGGGACCGTGCCCAGCCAAGTCGCTTTATGAGCCATAACGGTGAAATCAATACGCGCCAGGGAAATATTAACTGGATGCGTGCTCGTGAAGGTGCGGCTAGTAGTGAATTATTTGGTGATGACATCGAAAAGCTGTTCCCGATCATTGAGCCGGATTGCTCAGACTCTGGTAGTTTTGATAACGTACTCGAGTTTCTGTTAATGGGCGGCCGTAGTTTACAGGAAGCAGTGATGATGATGGTGCCAGAGGCCTGGCAGAATGATGAGCAGATGCCAGAGGAAAAACGAGCCTTCTATGAGTATCACTCTGCGCTGATGGAGCCGTGGGATGGGCCCGCATCCATCGTATTTACAGACGGACATTATATCGGTGCAGTGTTAGACAGAAATGGTTTGCGGCCCAGTCGTTATTACGTAACACATGACGACAAGGTAATCATGGCTTCTGAGGTAGGCGTGTTACCTGTAGAGCCGGAAAACGTAAAGGCAAAGGGACGTCTTCAGCCCGGCCGCATGTTCCTGATTGACTTTGAAGAAGGCCGACTGATTTCGGATGATGAGCTCAAGCATGATATTGCGTCTCGTCGATCGTATAAAGACTGGTTGAATAACCAGCGTATCGCATTATCCCAGTTGGAACCCGCCGCAGAATCGCATGGTTTTTATCCGGATACCTTATTGGAACGTATGCAGGCATTCGGTTACACCACCGAAACCATGCAGTTTATGTTATTGCCACTGGTGCGGGAATTACGTGACCCGGTAGGTTCCATGGGTAATGATCAGGCGCTGGCGTGTCTGTCTGATCAGCCACGTATGATTTATGATTATTTCAAGCAACTTTTTGCGCAGGTTACCAATCCTGCGATTGATTCAATTCGTGAAGAAGTTGTAATGTCACTGGAGTGCTACATTGGGCCAGAAGCGAACCTGCTGGAGTCCACAGAACACCATGCGCACCGTTTGCAGGTTCCACACCCGATTCTAACCAATGAAGAACTGGCTGCTCTGAAGCATATTGATTATCGTAACTGGAAATCGAGGTTTATCGATATCACCTATCCACGTAGTGAGGGTGAGGCTGGGCTACAGAAAACACTCGAACGTATTTGCGCTGAAGCAACCCAGGCAATAGAAGAAGGTTGTAGTCTTGCCATATTGTCAGACCGAAATACTGGAGCGGATCGTGTGCCGGTAAGTTCCTTGCTGGCGACAGGTGCAGTACATCATTACCTGATACGCAATCATGCGCGTACCCGTATCGGTATTGTGCTTGAATCTGCGGAGGCCCGTGAAGTACATCATCATTGTTTGTTAATTGGTTACGGTGCTGATGCCATTAACCCTTATCTGGCATTTGAATCTCTCTGGCAGGCGCAACGTGACGGATTGCTTGAAGGTGAAAAGTACGACGACGACAATAAGATAGTAGCTGCGTACCGAAAGGGTGTAGCCAAGGGCATGCTCAAGGTAATGGCCAAGATGGGAATTTCCACCTTGCAGTCATATAAAGGAGCGCAAATATTTGAAGCCGTCGGACTGGCAGACGAGATTATTGACCAGTGTTTTTCAGGAACACCCAGCCGTATCCAGGGCGTGAGTTTTAATGTGCTTGCCAGGGAATTATTACGTCGTCATTCATTGGGATATCCAGAACGTGAACAGGTAAGCCTTCCCGTTTTACCCAATAACGGTGCATTTCACTGGCGCTCCACTGGTGACAAACACATGTGGGACCCGCAAACCATTGCCAACCTGCAACTGGCAGCGCGTACCAACAATAAAGATGCCTATTGGCGCTTTGCGAAACATGCGAACGAGGAAGGAACACGAAACTGTACGCTACGTGGCCTGATGTCGTTTAAAGAAGGCGTCAAT
>DAOWEP010000153.1 GCA_030638455.1 Gammaproteobacteria bacterium | reverse complement strand
TAGTGATCAATTTGCGGGAGTAATAATATTGCATCCATAACCATACAATAACAATAGTTATAAATACTTGATTTATATTATTTTTCTGATAAATTTCAGGTGTTAGGTTAGTTTACAAAAAATAAGTAAAAAAGCAGTAAAAAGGGTAAAGGTCATCTCCAGTCGGCCGATACACTTAACGGGAGCGGTGAATATTTTCTATTTACACTGAAGATATATCCGCTAAACATAAACCTGGTCCTGTCATAACAGTTTGATTATGAAAGGGATAAGGAGAAATTCATGGCTCAAATCATTAATACTAATGTTGCGTCTCTAAACGCGCAACGCAACCTGAACAAGTCACAAGGTCAATTGGCTGTATCGCTGACCCGGCTCTCATCTGGTCTGCGAATCAACAGTGCGAAAGACGATGCTGCGGGACTGGCTATTTCGGAACGATTTACTACCCAGATTAGAGGTTTGAATCAAGCGGTTCGAAATGCCAACGAGGCGATCTCACTCTCACAAACGGCGGAAGGTGCCCTGGGTGAGTATGGCAATATTCTACAACGTGTTCGTGAGCTGGCCATTCAGTCCGCCAACTCTACCAACTCTTCTTCTGACCGTGCTGCACTCCAGAGTGAAGCCAACTCACTGATCAATGAGTTACAGCGTGTATCAACCACCACCGAGTTTAATGGCCAGGCCATTATCGATGGTACCTTTACCGGTGCACAGTTCCAGGTGGGTGCAAACGCCAACCAGACTATTCTGGTGAACGTGGGTAATGCGCAGACCAGTGCCCTGGGTTCTTTTCAGGTAGGCTCTACAGCTTCTGCAGTTAGTTCCGCAAAGTTGGTGGGTGGTGAATTGACCATTAACGGTACAGATGTGGGTGTTTCTACAACTGGTTCTGCAGAAGATAAGGCTACAGCAATTAACAGCGTTACCTCGACAACGGGTGTAAAAGCATCTGCAACCACGGAAGTAACAAGCACGTTGGCACTAAAGCGTAACCAGACACTACAATCAGGTGATATGTTAATTAATGGTGTGAATATTGGTGCTGTTGCGGGTTCAAATATTGTTGCAACACAAGGTGCCAATATATCTGCCGCTATTAATAACACAACTGCCCAGCATGGCATTTCGGCTACTTCAGATCTGGCTACTGGCGCACTTACATTAACCTCTAGTACTGGTAAAGATATAGCGATCACAGCGAGTGGTGGTGACACGGCTGCAGCATCTCGCCTTGAGAATGCCACTGGTTTTGAGGTTAGTGCAAGTAGTGATGCAGTTCGTTCAGATTCCGCTAATCTTGTTTCAGGTACTGCGGGCGTTACAACACTTGTATTCACATTGATTGCTACGGGTGATACCATGGTGTTCCAGGGTACTACATATGAATTTAGTGCTGATGCCGGTGGTGGTTTAACGGCCGGAGGTAATCAAGCACTTGGTGTCGCTGCTGGTGTTCTAAATACAGACGTGGGTACCCTGCGTACTAGACTACAAACGGACGAAGCAAATACTGTTGTAGCAGGTGCGACCGCTACTATTACTATTACATCAGATATATTGACCAGTAGTACATCACATACAGCTTTAACGTATACAGGGGCTACTACAAGCACGGATACACAGAATGTTGGCGCTGCGGGCATAGCTGTTGGTGATACGTTGATTGTTGCTGGTGTAACCTATGAGTTTCAGTTTGATAACGTTGCTGCGTCAGGCACTAATATCAAGGTTAGCCTGGGTTCCGCAGGTTCTGCCGCAACAACTGATATCGCACAGAATATCGTAGATGCTGTTAATGCTCAATACACAGCAGTTAACACAAATATACAGGCAGCAATATCAGGCAGCTCAGCTGTTCTTACATCTGATCTGATAGGTGATGCAGGTGATGCAACGGTCAATGGTGCGTTTAGTGGTGCTGCGGGTCTTGTAGAATCGCTGGATACCACTGGTGCTGATGTTGTAGACAATACAGCTGATCAGGATGGTGCCTATACTCTTACTACCACACGAGGAACTCTGGAGTTAAACTCATCCAAGTCGATATTGATTGCAGGTACTAATACTGCAAGCGCAGGTTTGCAGAATGCCAGTGCGACCCTGAATGCGATTGATGCGATTTATATTGCAACGGTTACGGGTGCAAATACGGCGATTGCGCTGATTGATGGTGCGCTTGACCAGGTGAATACTATTCGTGGTGGTCTCGGTGCGGTACAGAACCGGTTTGAATCTACGATTGCGAACCTGAGTGCAACATCTGAAAACCTGAGCGCTGCGCGGTCTCGAATTCGGGATGCTGACTTTGCGGCAGAAAGTGCGGGTCTAATTCGGGCCCAGATTCTGCAACAGGCGGGTGTCGCGATTCTGTCGCAGGCCAATTCGTTGCCACAGCTCGTATTGTCGCTGTTGCAGTAAGCTAGAGACAGGTAACGGACGTGATGTGTCCGGGGTTGAACACAAGGCAACCCCGGATGCAAAACTCCAAGATACCGAGGTGAGGTGATCTTATGCCTACAGATATAGCGAATAGCTCAAATTTACAGGCTGTTTCTTCAGCTACTCAGGTAGTTGCGAGAACGGCGTCTTCTAATTCCCCGAAACAACCTGTTGTTGCCAGTGGAGGGTCTAATAGTGCAGAACCTGTACGGCAAATCTTGCCTGCCGGCAAAGCAAATACTCCGGAACCTACCAGTGAAGCAGTAAAGGTGGCCGTTGAAAAGCTCAATACCCAGATCCAGAGCTTGCAGCGTGACCTGAGCTTCAGCATAGATGAAGATTCTGGTCGTACCGTGGTCAGGGTAATTGATTCTGAAACGAAAGAGGTGGTCCGTCAGATACCCTCTGAGGAGGTGCTCAAGCTTGCCCAGCAACTCGAGGTAATCCTTTCAGAGGTAGGTGAGCAGCTCAGCGGAGTTCTGCTGGAAGAGCAAGCCTAGGCAAAAAAGGCATTGTTGGCACAGGACTTGCATTTTATCCTGTATCAATTTCGGATAGAACTTTGAATAAGAAGGACAGTCTAATACATACAAGGACTCCGGGAAATCACCCGGCAACAGGGTAATATTGTCAGTATTGTATGGGTAGAGAGTAATTTATAGTTTGTAATAGGTAGTTTGTAATAGGTAGTTTGTTAGGTGTTAACAGGGTTTTTGAGGTAATGGCTTTATGGCAGTAGTCGCATCAGGTTTGGGGTCAGGCATTGACATCAGCAGTATTGTTAGTCAGTTGGTGGATGCCGAAAGAGTACCGACAACTAACCGGCTTGACCTGAAAGAAGCCGGATTGCAGGCCAAGATTACCGCTTATGGGGCATTAAAAGGCGCCTTGTCTAGCTTCAACAGTACGTTAAGTTCATTATCTTCCCTGAGTACATTTCAGTCGGTTTCTGCCACATCCAGTGATACAGATCAATTAACGGCAACAGCATCCAGTACTGCTGCTTCAAGTATTTATAATATTACACTTAACAATCTGGCCGAGGCGCATACTCTGGTTACTGCCGATGGTGATTATAGTGCAATAACCGATGATGTTGGTGGTCTTGCAAGTACCACAGGTACCCTTACCTTCAAGTTTGGTACTACTGATTATACTCCTGGTTCGGACACCTATACTTCATTCACTCCTAATGCTGAAAAGTCATCGAAATCAGTCACTATAGATTCCAGTAATAACACGCTTGCGGGTGTGCGTGACGCAGTGAACAGTGCCGATATCGGGGTGCGAGCCAGTATAGTGTTTGATGGTGGTGATTATCGTTTGACATTTACCTCGGAAGATACCGGGGTAAATAATAGTCTGGAAATAACCGTGGATGATGGGGATGGCACCGATACTGACACATCCGGGCTATCTCGTCTTGCCTTTAACAACTCTGCGACTAATTTGACTCAGACGGTTGCCGCTGTTGATGCTGACCTGGAGATAAATGGCCTTTCGATTGCCAGCAGCAGCAATACACTTACTGAGGCTATCCCCGATGTTACACTAAATCTCCTGAGTGCAGATGCCAGCAAGCCATTTACGCTGGACATCAAGCAAGATGCCAATGTGGTTACGAATGCGGTCAATAATTTTGTAACAGGATATAATAGCCTTGTTACCACGATCAGTGCTATAGCAGGTTATGACGCAGAGACCCAGCAGGGAGGCATATTGTTGGGGGATAGTACTACTCGAAGCATTATCCGTCAGGTAAGAACAACTTTGAATTCTGCACTGGATGGTCTTGGTGCAACCACTACTACATTCTCAGCGTTAGGGATTTCTACAAACAGAGATGGAACATTAACCGTTGATCAATCAAAGCTAAGTGCGGCAGTCGCTTCAGATGCTAATGCAGTATCCAGTCTTTTTGCACTTTCCGGGGCGCTAACCAGTAGTCAGCTCACATACATTAGCGCTACGAGTGATACCCAAGCCGGGGATTATGCCGTAAATATCACTTCAGCCGCGACACAGGGTGCATATACAGGCGCTACCTTTGGATATAGTGGCACTATCACGATTGATGGAGATAGCGATAGCCTTGGGATCTCTGTAGATGGTGTGAGTTCAGATACCATTACCCTGACACAGGGCGCATACACCGGCGCAGCTTTGGCTACAGAATTGCAGACTCGTATTAATGGGGATGCAAACTTGCAGGCTGCGGGAGTAACCGTTTCAGTTGCATTCGATGACACATCTGATACGTTCAGTATTACCTCAGACCGTTATGGCGATGCATCCACGGTACAATTCACCTCGCTTGATACCGATGTTACTTCGGATTTTGGTATTTCTTCCGGTTCTGGAGTAACTGGTACCAATATTACCGGTACCATTGGCGGGTTTGCAGCTACCGGATCCGGGCGTGTGTTGACCGGCGCTTCCGGGAGTGTAAAAGGACTCAAGCTGGAAATGCAAACCGATGCAACGGGCTCTTTTGGAACGGTATCGTTCACACGCGGGATTGCAGATCAATTGAATACCGTTGTTACCAATATGCTGGATTCTGATGGAGCCATCGAGGCCAGGATTGATGGGGCCAATGTCGATATCGATGATATCACCAGTTCTCGAGAAGCACTTGCCACCAGGCTTGAGGCCGTACAAAGAAGGTTGCTGGCCCAATTTATCGCCATGGATAGCTTGATATCCCAGTTGCAGGGCTCCGGTAACTTTCTCGAGCAGCAACTGTCGGGACTATCCAATATAGGTGATTTTGTAAATAGGTAAATAGATAGAAGGAGATGATCATTACTGTTGGGTGGAAGCTGCGAGCCTGGAGGATATGGTCTACATTAGAAGAGTAAAGAAGGCAGGGAGCAGGTTGTGTCAGGGGAGTGGCGGATACCGGCAAAAAGAGCATTAAGAAAGAGGATGAAATTTTATTCATTTGAAGTTAAATTAATGTGAATGTTTAACGGCAGTTAGGACAACGATTTAACAGGTAACAGGAAGTTTTGAACAGTTAACCCGGACGAGAGAGCAAGATGAGTTCAGCAAACCAGCAAAATGCATTGAATGCATTAAACCAGTACAAAAAAGTCGGCCTGCATGGCGGGATCGAAAGTGCCTCACCGCATCGCCTGATTCAGATGATGTTTGAGGGGGCACTGGATAAGATACAGGCAGCCAAAACTCATATTGAGAATAATGAGATTGCGGGCAAGGGCGAGCAAATTAGTTGGGCTATCTCAATTATAGATGGGTTACGCGTTAGCCTGGATAAGTCTGCTGGCGGAGAGATCGCCGAAAATCTGGATATGCTGTATGACTATATGTCGCGTCGTCTGCTGGAAGCGAATTTACATACCGATGTGACCATGCTGGATGAAGTAGCAGGGCTGATATCCGAAATAAAAAGTGCATGGGATGTTATTCCTCCGGATGCCGCAGCACCACAACACCCAACGGGTGCTTGAGACTATTAATCTTCTTCAGGGAGATAATAATTACCTGGGAGTGACAACGTCTTTTATTGCTGGCTGAGTAGTATATGTCTGAGGTATGAATAATGTTATCCGAACAGCGTAACCAGCAACTCAATTCCATACTCGAACACACCAGAAAAATGCTCGATGCCTGTGGGCAGGAGCAGTGGGAATCGCTGGTCAGCATGGAAGATGATCGCAGAAAAATGGTAGAGGCTTTTTTTGTTCCTGCACCGGAACAACAGGAATCCGAAGCGGTTGCCAGTGCAATACGGCAGATGCAGGAACTGGATAAAGAGCTGATCAAGCGCTGTACTGAAGCACGTCAGGCGTGCTTACAAAAACTTACGAACATTGATGTCGGCAAGAAGGTCAGTGCAGCCTATGTGGATAATACCGGTTAATATTAAGCTAGCCAGAATTCTCTGGTTTTATATCAATTAATCAATGCGTTAGCAAGATGTTGTCTGGTTATGAAATAATTAACCATGGTTGATATTACTTATACTTTTTGTATCATCAATGTATGAACGAATTTCTGACTAATCTTCTGGACGAAACGCTGAGTTATGAGACCAGCCTGCCACTGAGTTGGTCGGTGCTGGATCAGCCGATGGATGACCGGCAGTTGACTCTGCTCAACGAAGAGAATGAAAGGGTGCTAGGCAGTATCGCAGTGCTTGAGGAGCAGGCCCCTGACCATGCAGATATGCAAACCCCGCAGGGACAGGCGCTGGTACGGTTGGAAACCAAGCTCAACATTCTGACGGAACTGGTTAGTCACTTGCTGGCAACCCGGCTGGATCGACCAGAGCCACATCGATTCAGGTTAAATGCATGTGCGATAGAGTGGATTTGTGATGAGGCCCCTCCGGAAAAAGACGCATTGATTCTGTTATCTATCTATTTGCACCCTGTTTTTCACCAGCCATTTAATGTGCAGGTCAGGGTAAATGATGTTACACAAGACCAGAATACATACACGGTACAAGCAGTATTTGATGGGCTGAGCAATGTGGTGTTGCATTCACTGGAGAAGTTTATTTTTCGGCATCATCGCCGTGGTGTCGCACATGATCGAAGTGGCCGTGCAGCGAGTGTGCCTACTACTCAATCATGATCTGTTTCTGATCAGTTTTCTATCCCCCTCAGTGCATTTCAGGCCAATTATTACCCCATTGAGCATTAAATAACCGCGCGACAATATTTTGACATATATCGATTTCAATGCTTAACTAGATAGAAGGAAATCAATCAGGAATTTGCAACTGTCACCAGGAATACCGATATTTGGATTACAGGGTTGCTCATATCTTTACTGACTTACGATGCAGGGCATACGTTACGTGCATAGTTAATAAATGCAGGGTCGGTACTTAAATAATGATCTGTCCATTTTGAACACACTGCACCAAATATTTTTTTAAAGTAACCGTAATAGCTGAATATTAAATATGTTTGAAAATAAAATTCTGATTATTGATTCTAATCTTGATCGAGTTACTGCAATAGAAACTGTCCTTCAATTTATGGACTGTAACCCAGTACAAATTTCTGAAGGGGATTCATGGAAGGAGCATATGGATGGCGATCAATCTGTACATGCAGTTCTGATTGGTCAGCCTGGAATAGATTCAGCCGAGTCAGTTGCAAGAGAAATTTGCAATATCGATCCCAATACACCCATTTTCCTGCTAATGGAGGGCGAGCACAAACCGGAAGATATTTCAGATGAAAACCAGGAAATACTTGGCTTCATCGAAGTGCCTGTTAAGCATGGAAATCTAACCAACGCTTTACAGAAGGCCAGGGTTTATAGGGAAAGCAGGGAAGATAAAACCAAGCGACGTCCAGTGGAACTATTTCGTTCATTGACTGGAAATAGTCGCAAGATTCAGCAAGTTCGTGATCTGGTTGAGCAGGTCGCCGAGTCAGATGCAACCGTGCTGATCCTTGGAGAGTCAGGTACGGGAAAAGAGGTGGTCGCCCGTAATATTCATTATTATTCTGGCCGCAGGGACAAGCCGTTTGTACCCATCAACTGCGGGGCAATACCACCGGATTTGCTTGAAAGTGAGCTGTTTGGTCATGAGAAAGGAGCATTTACAGGCGCTATTAGTGCCCGGCAAGGGCGCTTTGAAATGGCAGAGGGCGGTACGCTTTTTCTTGACGAAATTGGTGATATGCCATTGCCAATGCAGGTGAAGTTATTGCGTGTGTTGCAGGAAAAAAGTTTTGAGCGTGTAGGTAGTAGCAAGAGCATTTCTACCAATGTGCGGATAATTGCGGCTACACACAGAAACCTGGACGAGTTTATCAAGGACGGAAAGTTCCGTGAAGACCTGTACTATCGTCTGAATGTTTTCCCGATTGAGATACCACCATTGCATGACCGTGTTGAGGATATCCCTTTACTGATTAATGAGCTGATATCCCGGATAGAGCATGAGAAGAGGGGGTCTGTACGCCTGACACAGGCCGCTGTAATAATATTATGCCAGTATCACTGGCAAGGAAATGTTCGGGAACTGGCCAATCTGATCGAGAGGCTGGTGATTCTTCATCCATTTGGAGTTGTAGATGCGGGTGATTTGCCAGAAAAATACCGAAATGTATCAGGCACGATTTCAGTCGTGCCATCTGAGGTTCAGGAGCTTCCTGCCGCAGGCTCTATTTTGTCAGAAATGCCCGAGATTGTATCAGATGCACGTCTGCCACGAGAGGGCATCAACCTGAAGGAGCATTTAAATGAGCTTGAAGTTAACTTAATACGTCAGGCGCTGGATGAAGCAGACGGTGTGGTTGCTCATGCCGCCAAATTATTGAACATGCGCCGCACTACCCTGGTAGAAAAATTACGCAAATATGGCATCCAGAAGGCCGCAGACGTCAGCTAAAAAATCCTTGTAACGCCATTATAATGGCGAAAAATCAAAACCCCTCCTGTTACAAAAATATAAGCATCTGTTTTAAAAGATAAATAAATATAGGCATGATTCTTGCTTTTATTCGTTGGTAACGAGCTATAAGTAATAAACCCATGTGCTATGGGTGCTTATAGATTTTCTGTTTCTTAACGGGGTTCAGTAGATGAAGCAAGATTCGAGTAACCAAACCCATCAACTTGAAGTTGCATTTAATGCCTTTAATCAGATGTCCGAGCAGTTGGAGGAATCGTACCAACATCTTGAGGATCAAACAGAAAAATTAAATTCCGAGCTTGCTGCATCGAACAGCGAACGAATAAAGCAGTTAACTGAAAAAGAAAGGTTGGCGAACCGCCTGGCGCATTTACATGATTTGTTGCCGGGCGGTATTGTAGTGGTAGATGGAAACGGGTTTGTTTCAGAATGTAATTCAACAGCAGTCGAATTGTTTGGGGAACAGATTTTAAATCAGCGCTGGCATCAGGTGATTCAGCGTGCTATTGCGCCCATTTCTTCTGTAAGTGGGGAGGTTACCTTTAAAAACGGGCGCAAGCTTAGTGTGTCCACTAGGTCATTGGACACTGAGCCGGGGCAAATCGTTTTGTTGATGGATATTACCGAACAGTGCACCCTTCAGGAGGTGGTCAAAAGGAAAGACCGTCTTGCGGTTATGGGTGAGATGGCCGCCAGTCTTGCCCATCAGGTTCGTACACCTTTATCTTCGGCATTACTGTATTTGTCAAACCTCGGGAATCCTGATCTGCCAGCGCAATACCGGTCCAGGTTTATTGACAAGATTGCAGGTCGATTGCAGCACCTTGAGCGCATGGTAAAGGATATGTTGCAGTTTGCCCGAGGTGGTTCTTTTGAGATGGAAGATATTCTTGTGCAGGAGCTTGTCTATGAATTCAAACAAACACTCGACCCTCAGTTACAGCAATGCAATGGCCAACTGGAAGTAAACATCTATGCATTAAGTGCATGTGTGCATGGAAATCGTGAGGCATTACTGGGTGTGTTGCTTAACCTGGCAACGAATGCTATTCAGGCGTGTAGTGAAGATATCAAGTTGTGTCTTGAAGTAAAACATAACAAGAATAATGACGTCATAATCCTGTTACATGATAACGGCCCCGGTATTCCTGAAGATATACAGGAAGAATTATTTGTCCCGTTTTTTACAACGCGTTCAGGTGGTACCGGTCTTGGGCTTTCCGTGGCCCTCGCAGTAATTAATGCCCACCATGGAGAGATTCATGTGGATTCAAAGGTGGGAGATGGTAGTAGCTTTATAATTCGTTTGCCTACTGTCGATATGATGATTGCAACAAGGGGTGATTCTTCCATTCAGTCACTTGAGCCAGTAAAACAAGCACTCAATTCCTGAGTTCTTATGCTAACTGAGGAGATTTAACGAATATGCAAGGTTCGGTACTGGTTGTGGAAGATGATCTAACTCTTCGCGAGGCGTTGTGTGACACGTTGGAGCTGGCAGGATACCCGGTGATATCTGCGGTAGACGGAAAGGATGCCATCCAGACGCTCGGAAAAAATAAAATAAGTATGGTGGTGAGTGATGTGCAGATGGAGCCGATGGATGGGCATACCTTGCTGAAGAATCTCAGGTCAAGCTACCCGGATCTGCCCGTAGTGTTAATGACGGCCTATGGTACGGTCCAGAAGGCAGTACAGGCTATGCGAGATGGTGCAGTGGATTACCTTTTAAAACCGTTTGATGCAGCTGTACTGGTCAATATGGTCAAGCAATATATTGAAGCAGAACTATCTGGATTGGGTAGCGAGCTGATTGCAGTTGACCCTGGGACAAGGAAGCTCCTTTCTCTGGCTAAACGGGTTGCAGAGAACGACACAACGGTAATGATTACCGGTGACAGCGGAACAGGTAAGGAAGTTTTTGCACGTTATATCCATAAACAATCGGATCGGGTTGATGGGCCATTTATGGCCATTAATTGCGCGGCTATTCCAGAGAATATGCTTGAGGCCATGATTTTCGGATATGAAAAAGGTGCATTCACAGGCGCATATAATACTACTCCAGGTAAGTTTGAGCAGGCGAATGGAGGTACCCTGTTACTGGATGAAATTTCTGAAATGGATATTGGCCTGCAGGCTAAATTATTGCGCGTAATTCAGGAGAGAGAAGTAGAAAGGCTGGGTGGAAGAAAGATGATTCCTCTTGATGTCCGCGTATTGTGTACATCAAACAGAAATCTTCGTGAGGAGGTGGCGGCAGGTAGATTCCGTGAAGACCTGTTTTATCGTCTGAATGTATTTCCCTTGCACCTTACGCCGATCAGGCAGCGTCCTGAAGATATCATTCCACTGGCCAACCAGATGATTGAGCGATGGAGCCGTAACCGGGTGCCAAAGCCGTTTCTGACCGAATCAGCGAAGAACCGTTTGCTGGAGTACAGCTGGCCCGGCAATGTGCGTGAACTGGATAATGTAATCCAACGGGCCCTGATACTGGTTCGTGGAGACGCAATTGATGTTGATGATCTTTCCTTTGAAGTGATAGACCGGCAAAGGTCTGTATATAGAGGTTCATCAAAAACGAATAGTCTGTCAGAAATGTATCCGGAAACCGGTTCAGGAATTAATGATGATATAAACGATGTTTCCAGTAATGATCTGAAGAGCCGTGAGCAGAAATTGATTCTGGAGGTGCTGGAGGAAGTCAAAGGAAGTCGAAAGGATGCAGCAGAGCGATTGGGGATCAGCCCCAGAACACTTCGGTACAAATTGGCCAGGCTTCGCGAGGCCGGTTTTGAATTGCCGTGATAGTGGTATTGCGTCATAAAGTGAGGTTTAGTAGGCGCAGGAAAAATAATGAATACGGGACTTGAGAAATTGGCCTAAAAACTGCATATAGAAGACAACTATACTAATAGTAAACCTCTCAAAAAGTGTGTAACCAAATGATCAATCTAGTCAGAAGTAAACCGGAATATGGAGTAACACATGAGCGAAACTGATATATCTCAAGTACTTACACAGATGAGAATCATGGCCGCCCATGCGCAGGGGGTGGCTCAGCCTAACGCAGCCAGTGAGAATACGGGTGTCGAATTCTCCAGTATGCTGAAAAATTCGATTAACTCCGTCAATGAAACTCAAAAACACGCTGGAAATTTGACAGAAGCCTTTCAGGCAGGGGATGAAAATACTGATCTGACGCAAGTGATGATTGCCCTGCAAAAAGCTAATGTTTCTTTTCAGGCCATGACGCAGGTTCGGAACAAACTGGTCGAGGCTTATCAGGAGATTATGAGGATGCAAATCTAGCAACCCAGCCCGTTATTAAATATTGATTAAATGTGTTGTACATATAATTTTTTTGTTAAGTAATCATTTCTACAGATAAGGGTTGTCAGGTAAATATATGGCTGTTCTTCAAAAAGAAAGTGCCTACGGTTTTGCAGGATTACCCGCAGCAAGACAATTAGGTCTGATGATAGGACTGGCGGCGAGTATTGCACTGGGAGGTGCAGTTGTGATGTGGGCCAAGACACCTACATACAGCTTGTTATATGGAAACCTTTCCGGGACTGATAGCAGTATGGTGCTGGAAAGTTTGCAGCAGGCCGATATTCAATACAAGGTTGATGAGTCCAGTGGGGCTGTGTTGGTGCCCGCAGGTGATGTGCATAAGGCTCGTCTGAAACTGGCCAGTTCAGGGTTGCCAAAAGGCAGCGGAATTGGCTTTGAGCTATTTGATAAAGAGCAGGAACTGGGTACCAGTCAGTTCATTGAGCAGGCCCGTTACCAGTATGCACTGGAAATAGAACTGGCTCGCTCCATTTCTACTATGCAAAATGTACGTAATGTGCGTGTGCATCTTGCTATTCCAAAGCGTACAGTTTTTGCACGTAAAAAGGAGAAGCCAACTGCTTCTGTTGTGCTGGATCTGTACTCCGGGCTCAATATGGGCGATGGTCAGGTAGCGGCAATTGTACATCTGGTGGCTGCCAGTATTCCAAACATGGGGCCGGAACAGGTTACGGTAGTAGACCAGCATGGAATGTTGCTGACAAATGGTATGCAAAGTGAACACATGGCACTGAGTTCGAGTCAGTTTGATTATACGCGCAGACTGGAAAATTCTTATAGCACAAGGATTGAAGATATCCTGACGCCGATTGTAGGAACAGGCCGGGTTCGTGCGCAGGTAGTGGCTGACCTTGATTTTACATTTACTGAAAAGACACAGGAAAGCTACAATCCTGACTTGCCTGCATTAAGAAGTGAGCAGTTGATAGAGGAAAAGGATACTGGTTCAGTTTCCGGGACAGCCGGTGTCCCGGGTGCCCTTAGTAATCAGCCAGCGGGGGAAGGTGCGGCCGGTGATGTGGGGGGGCAGCAAGCGGGTATTGGTGGTAAGGATAACCGCAGGACAACAAGAAATTATGAGCTAGACAAGACGATTAGTCACACGCGTACACCAACAGGCGCTATTCGAAGGCTCTCAGTGGCCGTTTTGGTGGATGATATACAAAGTGTGGACGAAAATGGGGAGGTTACCCGTACACCGTTAAGTAATGAAGATATAACACGCTATACGGCCCTGGTGAAAGAAGCAGTAGGATTTGATTCCAAAAGAGGTGACAGTATTAATGTAATTAATGCTACCTTTAGTACTCCGCCTGCGCCGGAACCGTTGCCGGACCCTGCGATGTGGGATCTTCCGTGGGTGCAGAACTTGTTAAAGCAGGTGTTGGGAGGTGTAGTGGTATTATTAATAGTATTTGGAGTGTTGCGACCCGTGTTACGCAGCCTTGCTGAAAAAGGGGTGGCCACTCCGGGACAGTTCCAGGGGATGGCGGATGAGCAGGTAACTCTGGGAGGAGGGGCAGGGCAGCCTGCCGGTATGCTAGCAGCTCCAAGGGGTGTGGATGAGCAAATTGCAGCTGCGAAGAATATGGTATCACAAGACCCTGCGCGCGTGGCGCAGGTAGTAAAGGGTTGGGTAGAGACTGACTGATGGCTGAAGCACCGGGTAATTATACAGGGCCAGAGAAGGCTGCAATTTTATTGATGTCCCTTGGCGAGCAGGATGCAGCTCAGGTTCTGAAACTAATGGGGCCGAAAGAAGTACAGAAGATTGGCACGGTCATGGCTAATCTCTCGAATGTTTCAAGGAACCAGGTGGGTCAGGTGCTCGGCAATTTTATTAAGTCAGTTGGTGAGCAGACCGCAATGGGGATTGGTAATGAAGACTACATCCGGAAAATGTTCCAGGCTGCTCTCGGCGAAGAAAAGGCAAGCGGGGTAATTGATCGTATCCTGCAAGGACAGAAGTCAAAGGGTATGGAGGCCCTGAAATGGATGGATCCAAAAGGTGTAGCTGAAGTAATACGAATGGAACACCCGCAGATTATCGCGATTGTGCTGGCGTATCTTGATAGTGATCATGCCGCAGAGATACTGTCATATATTCCTGAACGTATCCGTCCTGATCTGGTTATGCGTATTGCCTCGCTGGATGGCATTCAACCTCAGGCCTTGCAGGAACTGGACGATATAATGGAAAAACAGTTTTCAGGGCAGTCTAACCTTAAGTCCTCCTCTGTGGGTGGAGTGAAGGCCGCAGCAGATATTCTGAATTTTATGGATGCTTCTGAGGAAAACGAAATTATGGATAACGTCAGGGAAGCAAATACTGAAATGGGCGACCAGATTCAGGATCTTATGTTTGTATTTGATAATCTAGAAGAAGTTGAAGGGGCGGGAATACAGGCGTTGCTGCGTGAGGTGTCCACCGAAACGCTTGTGCTGGCATTGAAAGGTGCAAGTGAAGGTATCAAGAATAAAATTTTCGGCAATATGTCCAAGCGTGCCGGTGAAATGCTGCGTGATGATCTGGAGACCAGAGGTCCGGTACGCGTGAGTGAAATGGAGACAGCACAGAAAGAAATTCTTGCAATAGCAAGAAGAATGGCTGAATCCGGAGATCTTATACTTGGAGGTGGCGGTGAAGCCTACGTATAGCCCTCATTGCTCACCATCGTTCGTAGCGAGATGGCTCAAGGGTATGGCATGATTGGCTTTATTCTGGGCATCCTGCCCCCCACCCTTCGGGCCAGCCTTACAGCTGTTCAAATCCGCTCCCGGTGGATTTGTCGCGACAGAGGAGCGCGCAAGCATGGTCGACACTATGTTGAGCACGCCGACCGAGTGAACGCCAGGCAGGGCGTGCCATTGGGTCATCATACGACTGCATGGATGCAGGAGGTACGAGCACAAGGATGTGCGAAGGTAGAACAATGCAGGAGCGATTGTCGAGAGCAACGCATGGAGCAGTTGCCGAGTAGAAGGGTGGTGAGCAATGAAGGGTAAGCCGGGCTCAAGGGTCATTACCAGAGAAAGCCTTGAAAACTACAAGGAATGGAATACGCCCTCAGTGGGTAGTGATAACAAGGACGGTGTCGTAAAGATCACGGCACGTAACCCGCACATGCTGACCGCAAACCAGGTCGAAAAAGTACAAAAGCAGGCGTACGATGAAGCCTATGCAGCAGGGATGAAAGAAGGGCTTGAAGCAGGTAAGCAGGAAGCTATTTCACGGGTAAAAAATCTTGAGCAGCTTATGCAGTCACTGGCACAACCTTTTCAACAGCTTGATCAGGAAGTTGAAGATGAGCTTGTAACTCTGGCTATCGCGATTGTTCGTCAATTGGTGCGCCGTGAAATCAAGACCGATCCTGGGCAGGTCGTTGCCGTTGTTCGGGAGGCAGTAGCCGCATTACCGGTCGTATCCAGAAATATTCGTCTGCATTTACATCCTGAAGATGCAGTAATCGTTCAGGAGGCGCTTAGTTTATCCGAGAGTGAGAGAGCCTGGGCCGTTATAGAAGATCCATCCATCAATCGTGGTGGGTGTAGGGTGATTAGCGAGAATTCACAGGTGGATGCAACGCTTGAAGCCAGGCTGGCGCAAATAATCGCATCTGTATTTGGTGGAGAGCGCGTTAGTGATGAAAGCAAATTAGATGACACCGAAACCGATAGCAGTGCGGACAAGAACACGGAGTAAGAGTGCTAGTGAGTAAGGAATTATAATGAGTGCCTTACCTGAAACTGAACGTAGCCATATCTGGAAACAGAGGCTGGCAAAGTACAGAAAAAACCTGGATAAGCATCCCTCGTTGGTGGTAGAAGGAAAGTTAACCCAAATGGTAGGTTTGACACTGGAGGCAGCCGGTTGTCAGGCAGCCATTGGTGCGCGCTGCATGGTCAGCGGCCCTGCAGGTGAAGAAATAGAAGCTGAGGTAGTCGGGTTTTCAGGGGAAAAACTGTATCTGATGCCCACCGGGGATATCCAGGGACTGGTTCCAAATGCCAGAGTGGTGCCAACCGACAGGGTATGTCATGCGCCGGTAGGAGACTCGTTGCTAGGCAGAGTCATTGACGGTGCCGGTCATCCCCTGGACGATAAAGGTCCTTTGAAGGATTTTACCTATGCACCG
>DAOWEP010000144.1 GCA_030638455.1 Gammaproteobacteria bacterium | reverse complement strand
TAGTTAACCGGTCTTCCTGCACTACTCGTTCGGAAATAAGAATGGAATCCTCGAAGTTGTAACCATTCCACGGCATAAATGCGATACGTAGGTTTTGCCCCAACGCCAACTCACCCATATCAGTACTTGGACCATCCGCCAACACATCACCTCTTGCGACCACATCGCCTGGCTTCACAAGTGGAGTCTGATTAATACAGGTATTCTGATTAGAGCGCGTGTACTTGATCAAGTTATAAATATCTACACCCGACTCACCTGCTTCAGTTTCTTTATCATTCACTCTCACTACGATACGAGCAGCATCCACTGAATATACAACACCACCACGACTGGCTACTTCCGTCACTCCGGAGTCAACTGCCACAGTACGTTCAATACCTGTACCTACCAATGGCTTTTCTGCCCGTAATGTCGGCACTGCCTGGCGTTGCATGTTGGAACCCATCAAGGCGCGGTTGGCATCATCATGTTCTAAAAATGGAATCAAGGCTGCCGCTACCGAAACAATCTGTCTTGGCGAAACGTCCATATATTGTACTTCTCCCGGAATAGACAATGAAAACTCATTCATATGCCTACAGGAAACCAGCTCATCTGTTAGTTTACCCTTGTTATCCATTTTTGCATTGGCCTGAGCGATTACAAACTGACCCTCCTCAATCGCTGACAAATACTCAACATCATCTGTCACTTTGCCATTCTTTACCTTGCGATACGGAGTCTCCAGAAATCCATACTGATTGGTTCGTGCATATACAGCCAATGAGTTAATCAACCCGATATTCGGTCCTTCAGGTGTCTCAATTGGACAAACACGTCCATAGTGAGTCGGATGCACGTCACGCACCTCAAAACCTGCACGCTCCCTCGTCAAACCACCCGGCCCTAATGCTGATACTCTGCGCTTATGAGTGATTTCTGATAACGGATTGTTCTGATCCATGAACTGGGAAAGCTGTGAAGAACCGAAAAACTCCTTAACTGCTGCGGCAACAGGCTTTGCATTAATCATTTCCTGGGGCATCAATCCTTCTGATTCTGCCAGGCTTAAGCGCTCCTTAACTGCCCTCTCAACACGTACAAGCCCAACACGGAATACATTCTCCGCCATTTCACCAACACAGCGAATACGACGATTACCCAAATGATCAATATCATCAACTGTGCCTGTACCATTCCGGATACCAAGCAATACATGCATAACATCAACAATATCCGAAGCCTCGCCTATCTCTTCATGCAATTTCTTGGATATTGCATCACTACGAGCGCTAAAATATTTAGAATCATACAGAATACCCGCACCTTCTATTTCCTCACGACCAACTCTACGATTAAACTTCATGCGTCCTACTGAAGACAGGTCATATCGATCCTTATTGAAAAACAGGTTATGGAATAAATTCTGGGCGGCGTCCTTGGTGGGCGGCTCGCCCGGACGCATCATGCGATAGACTTCAACCATTGCCTCCAGTGGAGTAGTAGTCGCATCTATTCGCAAGGTATTAGACATATACGGACCTTTATCCAGGTCGTTTACATACAGGGTATGAATCTCCTTGATACCTGCCTTTTCGAGAACCTCCATCAGTTCTTCTGTAATCTCGTCATTGGCATTGGCAATTAACTCGCCTGTTTCCTTATCCACAATATTATGTGCAAGGATTTTCTCATACAGATATTCTCTGGGAACCTGCAAGGTCTTGATGCCACTCTTTTCCAGCTCACGGATAACTCTTGCTGTAATCCTACGGCCTTCTTCAACAATAACCTTTCCCTTTACCTTGATTTCAAAGGTTGCGGTTTCACCCCGCAGTCGCCCTGGAAACAATTTCATCTTGATACCATCTTTGATGAAGGAAAATTCATTCGTTTCAAAGAACATATCCAGCATTTCTTCATTATCATAACCAAGCGCACGCAGCAGAATAGATGCCGGCAGTTTGCGTCTACGGTCGATACGTACAAATACCGCGTCCTTGGGGTCAAATTCAAAATCCAGCCATGATCCACGGTACGGGATCACGCGTGCATTAAATAACAATTTACCTGATGAATGCGTCTTACCCTTGTCATGATCAAAGAATACACCCGGGGAACGATGCAACTGGGAGACGATTACCCGCTCGGTACCGTTAATTACAAAAGTACCATTATCCGTCATTAACGGAATCTCGCCCATATATACTTCCTGTTCTTTTACATCCTTGATGACTTCGGTTTTGGCAGGCGCATCCTTATCATAAATCACCAGTCGAACCTTTACCCTTATGGGCGCTGCATAGGTCATACCCCGTAATTGACACTCTTTTACATCAAATCCAGGTATTCCTAACCTGTAACTTACATACTGCAGCGCAGCACTACCTGAATAACTTACGATAGGAAAAACAGATTTTAATGCGGCATGCAATCCAACTTCATCGCGCTTTTCCGTTTCCGCTCCGGATTGAAGAAAATTCCGATATGAATTCAGCTGCATTGCCAGCAAGTACGGAACATCCAGCACACTGGATTGTTTGCCGAAATCCTTGCGGATACGTTTTTTCTCTGTAAAGGTATAGGTCATCAAGAGTACCTCAGTATCATGTCATCAACTTTAACTTTAAAAAAAATTCTGTTTGCTACTCACCACTGAATTAGCACTCATTCCAGAATCAAATATTCCTAAATAAAGAAACAAATTCAGAAACAGGAACAGGCTGACAGCTTCTTCAAGCCGTCAGCCGTCCTGCAACATCAGGTTGCAAATAAAACCAACCTTGTACAGCAATTACTTAAGCTCAACAGTAGCGCCAGCTTCTTCCAATTGCTTCTTAACGTCTTCCGCTTCGGCTTTAGCTGCACCTTCTTTAATAGTACTTGGCACACCTTCAACCATATCTTTAGCTTCCTTAAGCCCAAGACCGGTAATAGCCCGAACCACCTTGATCACACCCACTTTGCTGGAGCCAAAGCTTGACATTACAACATCAAACTCATCTTTCTCGGCAGCAGCACCGGCATCACCTGCAGCAGCAGCCGGTGCAGCAGCAACAGCAGCGGCAGCGGTTACACCAAACTTCTCTTCCATCGCAGAAATAAGATCCACGACTTCCATTACAGTCATATTGGAGATTGACTCCAGAATATCATCTTTTGAAACAGCCATTAGTATTTACTCCTAGTTTCAGTTTTTACAACTACGCTAACCTTCAAAATAGAAGTTACGCAGCAGTCTCTTTCTGTTCACGAATCGCAGCAGTAGTCCGCACCAGCTTTCCTGGTATCTCATTGAGGGTACGCGCCAATTTATCCAGCGGTGCCTTCATTACAGACATCAACATACTGAT
>DAOWEP010000077.1 GCA_030638455.1 Gammaproteobacteria bacterium | reverse complement strand
TCCAGTTGTGTACACGCCGGATCAGCAGGACCTGTACGGTATGGTGATTTTGAAGAAGGACGGCTGTCAGGATTATTTGCAGCAGGTGAACAGCACCATATTGAAAAGAGGTGTTAAAGCAAAGCTTGATTGTACTAAGGTTTCCGCACAAAAAAAGTCCACTCAGACTCAGATACCACAAGTTGATCAGCCCAGTATCCGGGTTCCGGCTCCAGCTCCGACATCGATCAAACAAAGGCTGATTAGACTGGATGAGCTTAGTCAGGATGGTTTGATTACGGACGAAGAGTACGGTGCTGCACGCCGCCGAATACTGGACGAACTATAGAGGAGCTTTAAGGGTAGTGTTTAAAAGCCCCGCTCGCATTATGGTGCAAGCAGGGCTTTTGATGTTACAGTAAATTTAGAGATTGAAGGTATTCAGTGTACAGTGAGCAGTCTGATGTAACTTGTGACGGCTTCAATTTGTGATTTTGACAAGATTCCTTCCCAGCCGGGCATCGGTGTTTTTCCGGTACTGCCATATGCGATAATCGCAACCAGCTTTTTATTGCTTATCTTGTTCATCTCCGTGACATTAGTATGATCCGCTGGGGTCATGGACATAACTTTGGTTAAAGGTCCATCACCTTCTCCCCACTTGCCGTGACATACTGAGCAGGAACGCTGATAAATTACTTGCCCATCCTCTGGATCGCCTATTAATGGATACCTGGAACGATGCAGAAAACGAACGTAAGCAATCAGGGTTTTGATTTGTGGTTCCGGTATAGACAGGCCCCATTGAGGCATATCCTTGCTGACCAGTCCGTGCGGTGCCGTGCCCTGTATGATCCTGAACAGATCCCGGTCAGTTTTCTTGCTTAATCGGGAATTATCGGTCAGATCGATAGCAGGTACGGCTAATTTTTCTGACAGTGGACCATGGCCCTTTCCATCGACTCCATGGCACAGGAAACAGGAAGTATTGAAGACCTTTCTTCCTTCAAACGCCTTGGGTGGTTCTGCAAGTGCATTTGACGCTGTCAGCATCTCGATTAGGAAAACAGAAGTTAATACCGTTGCATAAAGTATTTTGTTCATAGCATAATCTCCTACCATTCTGGATTGGCCATATGGCTTTGCGAGCTAATGGCCAGAGTTCCACATGTGTTTTGAATTGTAATGACCTAATACCGTTGTCGGGATCAGAAGCCAGCAAAGAGCTGAAAGATCACCTTGTTATCCCGGTTGTTCGCTCGCGCATCGACTCCTGAACCGCTCTCGAAAACATTGAACAGCTCAAGCCGTATGTTTTGACTGATCATGTAATTTGCGCCGAGGGTCCAGGAATCGAACGTGTTGTTTGTCACTGTGCCTGAATCTCTGGTGCGGTATGCAACATATATGTTAGCCTTGTTGGGTAGCACACCAAGCTGGGCCAGGAGCGCGAGGGCATCGCCATCATTGGCGTTCGTGCAGTTGCCGGCGAAATGCAAGGCGTTTCCGTCACATTCACCATAACTTGCATACAGCCCCAGGGGCATATTGGAAACATTGCCCTGGGCCTGTGCGTCGATGATCCAGCCATCGGTTACGATGTTCTTTTCATTGCCGCTTCCATCATCCAGGGCAACGGTGGCATCGCCGGTCCAGAACTGGACACCGAAACCAGTGTCCCAGCCTCCAATATTTGGCATGTAGGCAGCGCGCAGGTAATGGGCCAGGCCTTTTGGCTTCACGCTCAAATCGGTACCACCCCAACCAGGAACCCAGGGACTGTAATTAAGGAAATAGTTGTTGCTGGAGGCGACCAGGGCAATACCGGTTGCCTTTCCGCTGCCAAGGCCTAATGCCGATGCGGCACTGAAACCGCCGCGATCCTCGATCGGACGTTGTGAACGCTGGGCACCCGTATTCAGTAACTCAAAGCCGTATGCCGCACCGAGTCCATCTGTAGAAAACGGGATAATGCTGAATTGGGCACCACCAGCCTGGCCAACATTGAAATGGAGCTTGGTAGACAGGAAGGAGTTGGACGTGATGTTGCCACCACCTTCGTCTGAGTACACATTACCAAGCCCGAGTTCCATCATGAAGCCAACGGATTCTGCCAGGCGACCACCAATCAGCAATGCCGCCTCATCGGGCCACTGGATACTGCCGTAATCGGTATCCTCGTTGGTGTTGCCATCGGTTTTTACGTAGCGCAGCTTGGCAATTATTGAGGCATTGAGCATCACAGGGAGAGATATATCGTCGCCCTCGATTAAACCCTTTCCTCCCGTCAGGGTGTAGCCGCCGGCACGAAATGAACGTCCGAAGGTATTCAGTGCCGGGAAATGCTGGAAATGGCAGGCTGCACAGGGCATGTTAGTTTGCCGTGCAAATGCGGGTACAGCAGACGCCTCCTCCGGCAGTATAAGTACTGTTGTTGCGAGTACAATACAGACTGCGTACAGTTTCGCTTTTAACAAAGACGCCACTTTGTTCATAGACTTATCCCCCTGGACAATTAGCAAAAAATCTCCCTGTTGAACGGCACTCTTTCTTGACATACCGTGCAAGAGAGTTGCAGTGAAAAAACAACAATAATTGTTGCCACTTTCTTTATTATATGATTGGTATTCCCCATTAATAATTTAGCAGAATTTAAACAATTAAACAGAGTATAAAATATATGGTTTTTGTCGTATTTGGTAATTTAAAACAGCAAGCCTGATATCTGCTGAATGAGAAGGTGTTGTGCCATGACTATGTATAGGTTGTATAGTCATACCTAAGGAAGCTCTGATTAATTCAATTTACAAAAATTAGTAGGGGTCACGTCATTGCTGTCCCACATAACGATTATGAACGAGTATTTAAAGCTATTATTCTAGCAATTACAGGGCACCAAGCTGTCTATGGACATGAAATTTAAAAATAGGGGTAGCGTCATACCGGCGAAGGCC
>DAOWEP010000027.1 GCA_030638455.1 Gammaproteobacteria bacterium | reverse complement strand
GAATACCTTTGTGGGCGAAATCGCTGAAATACCCAGTTCGGGACTGTCAGTATCTTCGGCACACAAGGCGACGTACTGCTCCTTTGGCACGTAAGGGCCGCAGTCCTCCGGCGACATTCCGGCAAACAATGCAACCATACTGGTGCCCACTGCGCCACCAATATGCATGGGGCCTGTATTCGGTGTAATCAGAAGGTTCGCCCTTTGAATCACTGCCTTATAGCGTTCAAAGTCTGGCCTGGGGGTAAACAGGACTACCCGGTTGCCGCTTGCAGCGACAATCTTTTCGCCCAGCTCACGCTCATCCGGCAAAAGGTCCATGATGATCTTTAGCTCAAGACCAGTCTTTTTCGCGTGTGCTGAAAGCAATATGGCCAGGTGTGCAAATGAGCTTACTGGCCACTGGCGCAGATAATTTTCCTTTTTATCACGAAAAAAACTCTTGCTCAGGCCACTGAAGCTCGGGTGCATGGCGATGACGTAATCTTTCTTCTCAATTCCAGAGCCCATTAACAGAATGTCACACTTTTCTTTTCCTTCTTCAGTGACCGGCAGATTGACCCATTCGTTTTTTATCTTGCCTTCCTGGCTACCCATAACTACCCGAAGACAACGCTCGGAATAATTTAGCTGTTCATGTTGCTGGTCAATGCAATAAGTTTTCGCAAACGACCTGCTGAATAACTTTTGATATCCAGGATTGAGTTCAAAGCAGAATATGTGAGAATAATTTTCCTGTAGAATCCTTTCGGCAAGTTTCCTTCGCACAAAATACCCAAACAAGACACGTCTATCGTAAATAATGACTTCTGTTAACCTTAGGTCATACCCTTTAAGCACGCGTTTACCGTCCGGACCCGTTAATACATGAAACTCGGCATCCGGATAACACTTCAACAAGGCTGTGAGTGCCGGCGTAATCATCACCACGTCACCTGCGCGACCAACGCGTATCACCAAAATCTTCAGGGACATCCTTTGATTATCTCCGGGTCAATGACATACTGCTAAAAAACTGTTTTCGAGTTTACTGAAATGCCGGTCCTCAGAAAACTCTTCATCTGCACGTGCCTTGCCAGCTTTAGCCAGTTGCTCCGTGAATTGACTATCCCGACTTAGTTTTAGGATGCAACTAGCCAGCTCCTTTTCATCGCCCGGCGCAAACAGCAGGCCACTTTTTTCATGCTTGATAATTTCCGGAACGCCACCCGCATCAGTACCGATTACGACTACCCCTGCACGCATGGCCTCGATCAATACCAGACCAAAGGTTTCGCAATAGGTCGTCAGCACAACCGCATCAAAGCAGGGCATGAATGCCTGTGGATTTTCCATGAAATCAAGAAAGCTAATGTGATCTTGCAGACATCGGTCCTGAACAGATTGCGTCAGCTTGTCATAATAGGCCTGATCCATCACATGGCCCACAACAAGTGCGCCGATATCGGCTCCACCCTTTACCAGGATGTCGATAGCATTTACCAGCACATGCTGACCCTTACCCTGTTCTACCCTGCCAAACAATACTAGATTAAATTCTCTTCTTACTCGCTTACTATCCTCAAACAAGGATTCACAACTATCGGTATCTACGGACTTTCCCTCGGGCACCCCATGATACAAAAGCTCGATATCTTTATCTTGCATGGGGAGAAAATCACGCGCCTGCTCCTGCACCTGGCGTGAAATCGCCAGTATTTTATCTACCCGTGCATACAAAAACCGGTGATAGACATCCTTCTTTCTGCGCGTTATGCCCATATGACGGGTATATATCAGGCAAACAGTATGTCCAAATAACCCTGAGAACACCTTCGCAAGCACGGCAAGGTTCAAGTCCTTTGACCAGTGAATATGTAAGACCTTTATATCATTCTGTTTGAGAAACCCTGCCAGTTTGATTGCAGACAAAACCGGGAGAAAACGGTTGACAGGATTCAGGAAAATACTCCCTGTTGAATGCCTGCTGGTTTCTGGTGCCAGCATCCCTCTCCCTGATACTGCTAAATACATTTTGTGGCCCTTCTCAGCCAATGCATGTGTCTCACGACAAACATACAGCTCCAAGCCACCTCGACCTGGAGAAAGACAAAGCGCGAGGATATTCATTTAATAAATCCACCTGAAAGATGAAAGAAACACAATGTTCAACTTTATTTTTCAACTACCCGCGCCAGGGAATTTCTGTAGCAAGCGTCTTGTTACGTGCATTGAAATTAAAAAGACTGCTGCGCAATGTTTTTTTCACGTCAATGTCAAACCATTTTGACAAATAAGAAAGCAATTCAAAGTCCATGTTTCCATGCAGTTCCCCAATTATCCATTTCACGCCTGCCAGAAACTCCTCATCCATTGAAGTCAGGATATCGTATTCTGCGCCCTCGGTATCAATCTTGATCAGATCAACTTTTCCAATACCAATTTCCTTTAAAAAAGTCTTAGTGTTTTTTATAGCCACTTCCTGACCGTCATCCTTATCAACATCCAGATCATACAATGAGAACCCGCCCGTATTTGTTTCATCCCGTGGAGAATAGATCATAACTTTCTTGTCTTCATTACCCAGTCCAATATTGAATGATTCAATATTAGGGTTATCGCCAAGATTCTTTTCCAGCATCGCATAATTGCCCGGCACGGGTTCAAAAGTATAAATCTTTGCTGCTGGAAACATTTCTGAATAATACAGGGAAGTGGTACCAATATTCCCCCCTATATCCAGTATTACGCTCGGGTTTACCTCCTCAGGTATCCAGTATTCCAGTTTTCTCCTGGTACGAAGCAACCGATCTGGCCTTACTGATCTGCTCGGCCTTATCAGGATTTCATAGATCGCCCCGGCATCCGCCATCCCGGCCCGATAATAAATCTTGTGACCCCTCCAGTTATAACTCTTCAGTTCATCCGAATAGTGTCCAGGTCTCGAATACCTGGCGAACTCCAGTGAACCGGATCGCAGCCATTTTTTGATGTCACCTGATCTGAACATTTATCACCTTATACCAGTAAGAAAATTGCATTAGTTCTGTTTCCTTGCGACCAACTCAATCGAATATTCCCCCTGACTCGGTTGATCATCACCCAGGTTAATATATCCTTCATCACACGTCCGGCAATATATTACCTCTGTATTACCCAGCACCCTTTCTATCAGGGGCAACAAGCCGATAGTATCCGGAAGCTCATCCTCTTCAGGTAGAAAGAAATGCTCATGATCGTCATTAAACCTGGAAGGAAGGTTTTTTTTCTTTTCATATAAATCACGATGCGGTAAGTATAACAAGAGATAGCCTCCTGGCTTTAAAACACGCCACCAGTTTGTTAGTGCTAGCTCACAATTTGGCACATGCTCAAGCAAATGGCTAGAATAAACAAAATCAAAACTTTCATCCTCCAGTCCATTCAGATATTGTGCATCTCCATGCTCGAAATCCCAGCCCTGAGCAGTTTTGACTATTGAATCACCCGCATAACCAACATCCAGACCTTTTCCCTGACAGTATTTTTCAAAAAAACCTTCTCTGGATCTCCTGTCATGTGCCTTGTATGTTTCGCCATACGATATTTTTCGGCCCAGCATTGGCAAGCGTCCAAATATTACATACCGGATTTTCCTGATTCTGTCTTTTATTCTTTTTGACTTTCTGGACTCAGGAATTGGCGACAATAGACTATATCTTATAGTTTTATATAAATGCTTTAGCATAATCAATTAATTTATTGGTTATAATAATTTTTGAATTATCCTTTTTCTAACTGAACACTTATAAGATTTTCCAGCTCATCAAATTTATTTACTGCATATTCAACAGGAATATCTTTTGTCCCTAGCGGATTCCCGCATGCATCGCTATGTTCCGGATTTTCTATAAAACAAGGTGCCATTATACAATCCTCTGGCTCCACAATTTCTGGCCTCGTATATGTAAACATTACCAAACAAGGCCTTTTTAATCCAAACGCAAGGTGCATCAACCCCGTATCACCGGTAATGATATATTGACACTTCTGCATAACCGCACCCACCTCATCCAGGTTAATTAAAGGTAGCTGAAGTGCATTACAAAACGCGCTGCATTTAGTCGAAAATTGGTATGCCAAATTTTCCATCCCCGGATTTGTGAATACGAGCGGTAAATAATGATATTTCTGGTAAATATACCGCGCCAGCTCAACATATGAGGCGATTGGCCAACGCTTTTCATCTGCCCCTGCTCCAAGGTTAAAGCCCACATAAGCTATGCTCTCATCAAGCAGCTTATCTGCACATTCAAATGCAGCCTGGGTGCAAACAAATGTCGTCCCTCTTCTGATAGCCTCCTGCTCTACCCCCAACGGTTGGAGTATAGTCCCGAAAGCCTTACTCCAGTTCCCACAAAGAGAGGGGTGGGCGACAAGCAGGTTATTTGATCTTCTTAACGCCCTTGAGTGATCGAAGCCCAGCCGAATACGTGCATTCACCATCCTGGTAATATGGGGGCTGGAACCGCCTGAATACAGATTCACAAACAGATCAAATTTTTCTTTCCTGAGCTTGAGGATATTCGACCATGTGGAAGCAAGATACTTAAGGAAAGGCTTTTTGTTTCTGTTAAATGGAAAAACAATATCAACATCCGGATGATTTTCCAGCACGTCCATATTCATCGGATCAACTATAACGGTTAGCTGGGCATCAGGAAAACGGGTTTTTATGGCCTCTATTACCGGAATACGGATAAACAGATCACCCTTAAGCCCCCAGCCCAGAACACATATTTTCTTTATCTCTTCTGATTTAATTTCCATTTTACAAAAAACAATCTAGGCCTGACTTAGCATCTTCACTGCCGACTCATATACAGAATCTACTACAGGAATACTGCCATCGTGATTAAATACGATATCATGCTGTCCACTGGCGGGTAGATAGCGAAACGGCACGGTCTTGAACGGTGCAGTGGCAAAAAATATACCCAACGTAGGGGCTTCTGCCGCAATAGCAAGATTCCGTATCCCGGTGTCATTGGAAACGACCAGTCGTGCGCCTTTCAGCAGGGATATAGCTTCATCAACACCATCCAACTTCAAACCTTCTACGTTATCCTTGTCACGGTTCGGTTGCATAATTTCATCTATAGATTCCCAATCTGCCACCCCTTCCAGAACGACATGATCATGGTCCTGATATTGTTGTGCCATGCGTCCGACCAGTTGCGCAAAATTTTCTTTTGGCCAGCATTTATACTCGCCGGACGCACTTGTAAAATACACAATAAAGGGACGTTCGCGAACAGTCGTGCTGCCGGGTAATGAGAATACCGGAGGATGACCAACATTAAACCCTAGCAACCTGAGCATATCCAGCATGGTCTCGGCCTCAAACTCCATATCCGATCTCAATACAGCGGCATCATAAAACAACCTGCGCTGCATTTGCGTATAGGGAAATCCTATCTTGAATCGTGCCTTATTGAGAACGCAAACCCAGATAGAACGCGTTGTTGCCGCCAAATCGAAAACAAGATCATGGTAACCAAGCGTGCGTGCCTGTTTTATTTGCTCAAAAGGGGATTTATCACGACGATCACTGCCATATACCACATGGACCCTGTCTACCAGGTCTTCAGGTGCTCCACGCATGTAGTTACTCACCAGACTTAGCGTGATCCTTGCATTTGGAAAGCAATTTCTTAGCTCAATTAAAAAGGGACGCGTCAAGACCATATCGCCCAACGCAGCATGACGTATCACTGCAATACTCTTTACCTGCTCTGGATCAAGCCCGGAAAGTTTAGCTGCTGCACTTTTAGAGGCCCACGCCCCCTTGTTGAACCAGAGTTTCATATCAATCTTCTGTCATATAAACTGCTATTACCGTACAGTTAGGCAGACAAAGTACATTTCCTTTATAGTTGTTAATATTAGTTATTACTATTACACCCATACAATACATACTTATAACGTGAACCGCACGCCACGCAAAATACTGGTCATCCGCAACGACAAGCTCGGCGACTTCATGCTCGCCTTCCCCACCTTTACCCTGCTAAAACGGATATTGCCTGACACCAAAATCCACACCCTGGCTCCCAAATACACTCATGATATGGCAAAAGCCTGCACAGCCATTGACCATATTATCAATGATCCCGGAGCTGATGCTGGACTTACCAGGCAATTCCAGCTCTGGCAAGAGATCAGAAAACAGCGATACGACGCCGTCATCACACTCTATTCCACCACTCGCATTGGCATGATATTGTGGCTTGCCCGAATCCCGTGGCGTCTGGCACCGGCTACCAAGATTGCGCAGCTATTCTACAACAATCACTTGACACAAAGGCGATCCAGATCCGAAAAACCGGAGTTTGAATACAATCTTGACCTTGCGCGTTATTATCTGACACAACTTGGAATCAATCACTATACCCAGACCACCCCTCCATTCCTGCAATTTCCGGGGGCGCAAATACAGCAGATACACAACGATTTCTGTAAACTCTACCGGATAAATCCTGATCATAAACTAATCTTTATACATCCCGGCAGTGGTGGATCAGCCGTAAACCTTTCAAACCAGCAATTTGCTGATCTTGCATCCAGACTTCGTTCTTCTGGTGGCCACACGGTTGTCATCAGTGCCGGGCCTGGTGAGCAAGCTAATGCAAATCAACTCGCTGGATTATTGCCATCAACCGTACCGCATGTGGTGTATATCTCGGATCAGGGACTACAGCCCTTTGCCAGGCACATCGCCTTTGCCGACCTGTTTATCAGTGGATCTACCGGGCCACTGCATATTGCCGGTGCACTCAATCGTCCCACAACAGGTTTTTATCCACGCCGACAATCGGCTACTTCTTTACGCTGGCAAACACTGAGCACCGATGACCGGCGCCTGAGTTTTTCACCTGATGCCAATGCAGAAATAGAAGATATGAGTAGTATTGACATTGCGAAAGTAGCGGAGGAAATTAACCAAAAACTATTGGCATCATGACGCCTTCATGATGCCCTGTTTTATAGAAAACGTTTTATGAAAAGAGTTTTATGGGAAAAGCATTAGGCCTTAGTCTGGTTGCGGTTCCACAGATCCGCATATTTCACAAAGGTAGAATGTGCAGACAATATGGCCAGCAACAAGCCTTGCCTGCCATCCAGAAAACCGGCCTTGAGCAGGTACTGCTTCAAAAAACAACCAACACCATGAACAAGCCCCTGCATAAGCGAGGCATGTTTACCCGCATGCTCACGCTGTTGCGCCCATTCCGTAGCATAACGTGCCGACTTCACCAGATAGTGTTCCATATCCCGATAGGTAAAATGCAATAAATCACCTTTTAATTTACTAATAGACAAGCCCTCTTCGAAGTACAACTTCTCATGCACCCGCTCGTTTCCATAATGTGCCATAGAGTGCGGATAAAGTCTGACCTTTGGTGCGGGGTACCACCCACCATGGCGGATAAAGCGCCCAAAACACCATGGCAGAATAGGAATCGCATACGCCATAGAATAATCATTACGCAGCGCTACCTCCTGAATTTCTTCCTTCAGTTCCGGCGTTACTCGTTCATCAGCATCAATCATTAATATCCATTCACCAGAGGCCCTCTCCTGCGCTCGCCGACGCTGTACCCCGTAACCTTTCCAGTCTTCCTCAATAAATACCTTGTCGGTAAACTGCCTGGCAATCTCAACCGTCTGATCACTGCTACCGGAATCCAGCACTATTATTTCATCTGCCCACAAAACGCTTTCCAGACATTCCTTAATATTGGCTTCCTCATTTTTAACAATCATGACTGCACTTAAGCGACTCATTGGCTATTTACTCCAGTCATTTCTTTACAAACAGCGAGAACATCATCCACCTTTATATTGCTGAGACAATCATAATGCCCATAAGGGCATTCACGCTTAAAACAGGGGCTACACTCAAGCCCAAGATACAACACTTGCACATGGTCGGATAGCGGGGGTGTATAATCCGGTGTGGATGAACCATAGATGGCCACCAACTCCGTGCCTACTGCCGCTGCCACATGCATCAAGCCTGAATCGTTAGTCACTACCTTGTCACACAGAGCAATCAGATCAATAACATCCTCTAACCGGGTGCTGCCCGCAAGATTATGTATGCCATTCACTGCCACCTGGCTTGTAATCTCTTTTGCGATCTGAACATCCTTATCTGAACCAAAGATCCAGACCTGATTACCTTCTTCTATTAACCTCTGTGCAAGTTCGGCAAAATACCCTGGTGACCAGCGTTTTGCTGGTCCATATTCTGCTCCCGGCACAAACCCTATGGCAGGCGTATCCAGAGACAACCCCAGCTTGCCTAATAATTCTTTCTGGTTTTCCTGATCTACTGATAGTACAGGATAAGGGATGCCCGGGGACTGGCTACTATATGGTACATTCCCCAAGATCACATAACGTTGCACTGTTTTGGTTAATACGGTTTTATCCAGTGGCCGGATATCGTTCAAAAGACCGTAACGCATCTCACCCCGATAACCCGTACGTTGAGGGATATGCGCAAAGAACGGAACCAATGCAGACTTCCAGGAACGCGGGATCACAATGGCCTGATCATATTTCCTTTGCCTTAGTTGCTTACCCAGACGGTAACGGGTCCCCAGCGCTAGCTGTCCATGCCTCACTGGCATATCAATGGTATCCGTTATCTGAGGCATGCGCTGTAGAATTGGCAACGACCATGCCGGCGCCAGCACATCAATTTGTATGTCAGGATTTTGCTGCTTCAGGACAATGAACAATGACTGGGCCATAATCATATCACCCACCCATGAAGGGCCTACCACCAGTATCTTCTTATTACTCTGGGCTTGATCAGTCACAGCTGTTTATCACACTATTTTGTAGATAAAACTGTTGGCAAAAAAATCACTTAGGATCCTCTGATTAGGTTCCTTTATTTAGCCATTCCATATAGGCTCCTACACCTTCTTCCACTGTCTTGAATGGCGCATCATATCCTGCATCCCGCAAGGCAGTAATGTCGGCCTCGGTAAAGCTCTGATAACGCCCGCGCAGATGATCAGGAAAAGGGATATACTCAATTTTTCCTTTTCCATGATAGGTAATTACGGCATTGGCAACATCATTAAAGCTCTGGCTTCGTCCCGTACCCAGATTAAATATACCAGACTTTTCTGGATGATCCATGAACCAGAGATTTACATCTACCGCGTCTTCCACATAAACAAAGTCCCGGCTTTGTTCTCCATTACCATAACCTTCGCATCCCTCAAACAATTTTGCGACCCCGTCTTTCGGGACCTGTCCATTCAGGTGGAACGCTACACTTGACATGGTTCCTTTATGTTGCTCACGTGGGCCATATACATTGAAATAGCGGAAGCCTACCACCTGGCTCTTGAACTGCGGTGTCAGGCGACGCACATACTGGTCAAACAAAAATTTTGAATACGCGTACATGTTTAATGGCTCTTCATACTGAAGGTCTTCCTTAAATACAGAACCACCTCCATATACCGATGCGGATGATGCATACAGATAGGCAATCTTCCTCTCCAGACAATAGTGCAACAAGGTCTTGGAATATTCATAAT
>DAOWEP010000002.1 GCA_030638455.1 Gammaproteobacteria bacterium | reverse complement strand
CGGGGTAATACCGTGGAGCTGATTGTGTTCCATCTGTTTTTCTCTTCTACGATCGGTTTCCCGGATCGCACGCTCCATTGAACCGGTTATCTTATCTGCATACAGGATTGCCTTACCATGAATATTACGTGCAGCCCTGCCGATGGTCTGGATTAATGCCCCCTCTGAACGCAAAAACCCCTCCTTGTCTGCATCAAAAATGGCTACCAGTGACACTTCTGGCATATCCAGACCCTCGCGTAGCAGGTTAATTCCCACAAGAACATCAAATTTCCCTAACCGCAGGTCACGAATAATCTCGACCCTTTCAACTGTATCGATATCGGAATGTAAATAGCGTACACGTACTCCATGATCATTCAGGTATTCTGTCAGATCTTCTGCCATACGTTTGGTCAAGGTGGTAATCAGGACGCGTTCGCTGACTTCTACCCGTTTCCTGATTTCCGAAAGTGCATCATCTACCTGAGAGGTCGCAGGTCTGACTTCCAGTTCTGGATCAATCAAGCCTGTTGGGCGCACCAGTTGCTCAACCACCTGCCCTGAATGCTCCAGTTCATATGCCCTCGGTGTTGCAGAAACAAAGATAGTCTGCGGTGCCAGATTCTCGAACTCATCAAACCTCAGCGGGCGATTATCCATGGCAGAAGGCAGGCGAAACCCGTACGTTACAAGAGTTTCCTTACGGGAACGGTCGCCTTTATACATTCCACCTAGCTGAGGGATGGTGACATGACTTTCATCCACCACCAGCAAGGCATTATCCGGCAGGTAATCGAACAATGTCGGGGGCGCTTCCCCTGACTGACGTCCTGACAAATAGCGCGAGTAATTCTCGATACCAGAGCAATAACCCAGTTCAAGTATCATCTCGATATCATACCGGGTACGCTGTTCCAGACGTTGCGCCTCTACCAGTTTATTCGCCTCATAAAGCTGCGCCAGTCGTTCCTTTAGCTCTACCTTAATGTACTCAACTGCATCCAGTAATTTCTGACGTGGCGTCACATAATGGGATTTTGGGTAAATCGTTAGCCTGGGTACACGACGAAGAATTTGACCGGTCAGAGGATCAAACCAGGCCAGAGACTCTATTTCATCATCAAACAGTTCAATCCTCACGGCCTCACTGTCAGATTCCGCCGGGAAAACATCAATCACATCCCCCCTAACTCGGTAGGTTGCCCGATGCAGCTCCACATCATTACGGGTATATTGCAACTCGGCCAGCCTGCGCAGGATCTTGCGTTGGTCTATTGAATCACCCCGATCCAGATGCATCACCATCCCCAGATAGGATTTCGGATCGCCTAAACCGTAAATGGCCGAAACCGTTGCGACAATAATCGCATCTTTCCTTTCCAGCAGGGCCTTGGTTGCAGACAGGCGCATTTGTTCAATATGCTCATTGATCGAAGCATCCTTCTCGATAAAGGTATCAGACGCCACCATATAAGCTTCCGGCTGATAGTAGTCATAGTAAGAAACAAAATATTCCACTGAATTGTCCGGGAAGAATTCTTTCATTTCCCCATACAACTGTGCCGCCAGTGTCTTGTTCGGCGCTAGTATTAATGTTGGTCTCTGAACTGCCTGAATAACATTGGCGATACTGAAGGTTTTACCCGAACCGGTAACACCTAATAATGTCTGGTGGGACAGTCCATCCTGAAGGCCTTCAATCAGCCCCTGAATGGCCTCAGGTTGATCACCTGCGGGTGAATATGGAGAATAAATCTTGAATTTTTTGCTCATTTCATGCAATCAGGGATTCAGTGCGTATACTCTTTACAGTATGATTAATATAATCTGTACAACTATTTAATGAACAGAACAATATACAGGATCGAAACTTGAAAATTCAGCTTTCTTCACGAGTTCAACGTGTAAAACCATCCCCTACACTTGCCGTAACTGTCCGGGCAAACGAATTAAGGGCTGCAGGCCAGGATATTATCGGCCTGGGGGCAGGAGAACCCGATTTTGATACCCCAAATCACATCAAGCAAGCGGCATTACAAGCCATTGAGCAAGGGCAAACCAAATATACGGCTGTGGATGGAACCGCTGAACTGAAAAAGGCCATAATTGAGAAGTTTGATCGGGAAAATGGTCTCAAGTACACACCTGAACAGATTCTGGTTTCCTGTGGTGGCAAACACAGTTTTTTCAACCTGGCTCAGGCGCTACTGAATGAGGATGATGAAGTAATCATTCCAGCACCCTATTGGGTGTCTTACCCAGACATGGTGTTGCTGGCAGACGGAGCACCTGTGATTGTGTCCGCAGAAAAGGATCAACGCTTCAAAATCACCCCTGATCAACTTGAAGCCGCCATCACTACTAAAACAAGACTATTGGTTATCAACAGTCCTTCCAACCCTAGCGGAATAGCCTATCAGCTTGCAGAACTAGAGGCACTGGGTGAAATATTGAGAAAACACCCGGATATACTCATTGCCACCGATGACATGTATGAGCATATCCTTTGGTCAGATGAACCATTTTGCAATATTGTAAACGCATGCCCTGACCTGTATGACCGCACCATTGTCCTGAACGGAGTTTCTAAAGCGTATTCCATGACCGGCTGGCGCATTGGCTATGCAGGAGGCCCCGCAGACCTGATCAAGGCCATGAAAAAGATTCAGTCACAGAGTACTTCCAACCCAGCCTCTATATCACAGGCTGCAGCGGTAGCCGCTATTGCCGGTGATCAAGGCTGCATCAAACCCATGTTAAAGGCATTTCATGAACGGCACGACTTTGTGGTCTCGGCATTGAACGAAATCGAAGGGGTGGCATGCCTGCCCGGTGACGGCACCTTTTACTGCTTTCCAGACATGAACCCTGTAATTCAGAAAATGGAGGGGATAGAAAATGACGTGGATTTTGCGGAATTTTTAATTAATGAGGCGAGAGTCGCATTGGTACCAGGCTCGGCTTTTGGCGCCCCCGGCTATATGAGAATTTCCTTTGCGACCAGTATGGAGAATCTACAGAAGGCTATTGCGCGCATCAAAACAGCCCTTGAGCAATAACCTGGGGCTCAATAACTTAGGTCAATAACCTATTGGTTAATTACGACCCCGTGAAACGGTTAGAAAACAATAAAATAGCCAGAGTGCTTTGCACGAAATGGATTTTCTTTCAAGACAAGGCAAAAACTAGCGAGAAAGCGCAGTTTACACGTAGTAAATGAGCATTTTGAGCTGATTTTTAACGCCGTACCGGGAGAAAAGACTTTCGTACAAAGTGCTCTGGCAATAACTATTGACCCAGAATAATGCAACCAGTATTATCTACGCCCTTCAACTATTCCCCAGTAGCTCAGTTGGTAGAGCAGCTGACTGTTAATCAGCCTGTCCCTGGTTCGAGTCCGGGCTGGGGAGCCAAATAAACCACTGATTATATTCGCTTTTTCACACTTTTCACGCTGAGCAATAAGTAGTCGTTTTTCAATATCTAGCGGTTCGGCTAGCAGTATAGGCTCTTGTAATTTGGTATGAGAATGAGTTTCTCAGGATAGGCCAGAAGTGTTATTAAATAATGCTGACATGAACCTGGAGATAGTCAAAGCGGGTATAGCATGGCATTACAAGAAGTATCAGAGGGAACAGACAGAATCCGACCGTAAACTCTACTCACAAGTAGAATAATGAAGCTCGGAAAAATAAAAGAGGCTTATGGTTTGATGTTAAAGCAATACCGCCTTGGGAGTTCAGGAAAAAATAATTATCCAAACTCTAAAGATGAGAGTTTTTTCTATTTTGGATAATTCATCCCAAAGCCAGATTGCTTATCATTCCAAATGCAATCACGTGGTTTTCTGATATGCTTGTCACGTTTCCTTAGCAGTACTATCATTGATCATGATTCATGGCACACTTTCTTTAGTAAAAAATTACTAAATACCATCGTTATACAGACATTAACAATGGGAACGTAAAAAGAAGACGTGATATCCTGTGGAATTTCATACCATATGGCGGAGAAAAAAAATGCATAACAAATCATTTAACATTGACTGCTCAAAAAGTGACATGCCCTTTATTTATGTCATTTGGAAATTTAAATGAATAGACACCAAATGACAAATAAAGTATCGGATAGCGGTTACTATAAAAACCAACCAAATCCCGGGAATTTAGTTAGCCGGTTGTCGTTGAAGGTACGCAAAAAGATTTTTCACAAACTAATGGAGATATCGGGAGCTAATTCAGAGACAAAAGTTCTTGATGTTGGGGTCACTAATGATAAACGGGATTCGTCTAATTTTCTTGAAAAAATGTATCCATATCCTGAAAATATTACCACAGTGGGATTGGAAGACGCTTCTTTTTTAACGAAAGAATATCATGGGCTAACGTATATAAAAGCAAATGGAATGAATTTGCCATTTATTGATAAAAGTTTTGACCTTGTGACAAGTTTTGCTGTTATTGAGCATGTTGGGAATCGCCAGAACCAAAGGCGTTACGTACAAGAACTCTGCCGTGTTGGTAAAAGTTGTTTAATTACTACACCCAATCGCTGGTATCCGATGGAAGTCCATACAATGATACCAATAATTCATTGGCTACCACCCGTATTACATAGAAATATATTGAAAATTATTGGAAAGACGTTTTATGCAGAAGAAAAGAACCTAAATTTACTGGATTCAAAGACATTGCAACAGTGTTACCCGGAAGATATGAAGGTTCATACTTATCACTATCGACTATTAGGAATAGTATCAAACTTGATATTTTATGCAAAAAATAGATGAGGTAAAAGTACCGAACAAGCGTATTAAGGTTGACAATAGTCCCGCCGGGATTGTTGTAGTTTATGCATAATGTTCGGTTTATGCGATGAAATGTAAAAGCTGTGGTAATAGATACTCTGCTGACATTGGTCAGCCCGCACCTGGCGGGGGGAGCCACTTTTTTGAAAAAAAGCTTATAAAATAAAATCTTGCGGGGTAATTATTACTTAAAGTCTAGCATAATGTTTTCAGATAGGCCGAGAATTCATCACTAAATTCAGGATGTCTTAATGCATACTCAACGGTTGCCTGCAAATAACCAAGCTTACTACCACAATCATATCGCTTTCCTTTAAATTTATATGCCAGGACTTGTTCCTTTTTAAGTAATTTGGCAATCGCATCCGTTAGCTGGATCTCACCACCGGCACCCTTGCCTATGGTTTCCAGCAATTCAAATATGCTTGAGGAAAGAATATAGCGGCCTACCACAGCCATGTTGGATGGTGCTACATCCGGGCTCGGTTTTTCAACAATATCATCTATTCTACTCAAACGGTCATCTACCGGTGTACTGCTGACAATACCGTACTTGTCTGTTTCATCCTTCGGTACCTCCTCCACTGCCAATACGCTTCCCTTGTGATAATTGTAGACCTCGACCATTTGGGTCAGGCACCCACTATTGTCGTCATAAATCAGGTCATCTGCGAGGATTACCGCAAACGGGTCATTACCTACTATAGGCTTTGCACAAAGAACAGCATGACCAAGCCCCAGGGCTTCTGCCTGGCGAACATAGACACAAGTAACCCCGGCTGGAACAACATTTCTCACAACATCCAGCAGCTCATGTTTATTGCGCTTCTCAAGCTCTGTTTCCAGTTCGTAGTTTTTATCAAAGTGGTCTTCAAGAGCGCGCTTGCTACTACTAGTAACAAAAATCAGTTCATTAATACCGGCTGCCACAGCCTCTTCTGCCGCATACTGAATTAGTGGCTTATCAACGACTGGAAGCATTTCTTTAGGGTTTGCTTTTGTTGCCGGCAAAAAACGTGTACCTAAACCGGCTACAGGAAAAACGGCTTTTTTTATCATACTTGTTTCGTACTCTTGCTAGAATCTATGGGGACAACATTATCAGGTAAGATCTTACCTGTAACATCTTTCATCTTATCTCTGCTCATTTCCGGTACCAACTCAACAATCAACTGCTTTAACCTGGCTTCATCATACTTTTCACAAGCCTTCTCAAGCCCATCTAGAGTGGAATTTAGCTTATCCCAATCCATTTTACGACATTCAGAAAGGAGAATTTTCTG
>DAOWEP010000080.1 GCA_030638455.1 Gammaproteobacteria bacterium | reverse complement strand
TGGGTTGCAAAAAGCGTGAAGGCCTTTAGTCGAGAAGCCAGGTGGAGGGCGCACGCATAGGCAAGAGACAGGCCATCATAGGTGCTGGTGCCACGACCAATTTCATCCATCAATACCAGGCTGTTCTCGGTTGCGTTATGCAGGATGTTGGCAGTTTCCGTCATTTCCACCATAAAGGTAGAACGTCCACTGGCCAGATCATCCGATGCACCTATGCGTGTAAAGATTCTGTCAACAGGTCCTATCGTGGCGTGTTCCGCAGGCACGTAACTACCGATGTGTGCCATCAAGGTGATTAACGCGGTTTGCCGCATAAAGGTAGATTTCCCACCCATATTAGGCCCGGTAATAATTAGCATACATTGTTTGTTATCAAGCATGGTATCATTGGGCACAAAGGCCTGTTCTGAAACCTGTTCCACGATAGGGTGGCGGCCAGCCTTGATAGAGATGCCGGGTGTATTTGTCAGATCTGGTTGCGTTAGGTTTAAAGATTCTGCGCGCTCCGCAAGATTGGTTAATACATCCAGTTCAGCGATAGCCTCGGCGCAAATTTGTAGTGACTCCAGTTGCTCAGTTAGTTGCTCCAATAACTGTTCATATAATGCCTTTTCCCTTGCAAGCGCACGTTCTCTTGCGCTAAGCACTTTGTCTTCAAAAGCCTTTAATTCAGGGGTAATAAAACGCTCTACGTTTTTCAGGGTTTGGCGTCGTATATATTCTTCAGGCACTTTTTCAGAATGAAGCCGGCTGATCTCGATATAATATCCATGTACCCTGTTGTAATTAACCTTGAGGTTGGTGATGCCCGTGTTTTGTTTTTCTTTTACTTCAAGGTCTATCAAAAACTGGTCGGCATTTTCACTTAACGTACGCAGTTCATCAAGTTTATCATCATATCCACTTGCGATTACTCCACCATCCCTGATCAGCATGGGCGGTTGTTCAATAATGGCCCGCTCAAGTAGTTGATGAGTTTCAGGATGTGGGTCTATTCTTTTTGTTAGTTGTTGAAATAAATTACCTGAATCATTCAGTGTTTCAAGCAAGGTATGTATTACCGGTAATTGCCCCAATGAATTACGTAATGCAGTCAGGTCGCGTGGCCGTGCAGATTTAAGCGCTATGCGGGTAATAATACGTTCGATATCACCGATGCCTTTCAGTGTTTCATGCAGGGTCTGGTATGATTGATCTTGTAACAGCTTTTCTATGCTTTGGTACCGTTCACGTAATTGCGTATGGTTGCGAATGGGCCGCTGTATCCAGCGCCTTATCATGCGGCTACCCATTGTGGTGGCAGTATGGTCAAGAATACCTGCAAGCGTATGTTGGTGTTGTCCGCTCAGGTTATATTCCAGTTCCAGATTGCGCCGTGTGGCGGCATCCAGAATTACACTGTCATCCCTGCATTCATGTCGTATTGACTTGATATGGGGCAGGGCACTGCGTTGTGTTTCATTTACATAATATAAAAGACTTCCTGCGGCACCGATTGCTGTGGTCAGATGTGCGCATCCAAACCCTTCCAGATCATAGGTGCCAAATTGACTGGTCAACAGTCGTTGGGTGCTCTCTGCTTCAAAATGCCAGGGCTGGATTTTCCTCAGGCCTTTGTAGTCTTTGAATTCCCCTGCAAGTTGACCGGACTCGCAGACCAGCAGTTCAGCCGGCTTTAGCCGTTCAACTTCACTCAACAGGGGCTCCAGCCCTTGAACTTCCAGTATTGAAAAACGGCCACTGGAAATGTCCAGCACCGCAAGACCAAAATGCCCGGCATGTTCATTGATAGCCAGTAGCAGGTTATCTCGCCGCTCTTCCAGTAGTGCCTCGTCCGTAACGGTTCCTGGTGTAACGATGCGCATCACCTTGCGCTCAACCGGCCCCTTGCTGGTGGCGGGGTCACCAATTTGTTCGCATATCGCAACTGCTTCGCCTTGCCTGACCAGTCTGGCAAGGTAGTTGTCCGCAGCATGGTAGGGGATGCCAGCCATCGGTATGGATTCACCTGCGGACTGGCCGCGGGCGGTCAGGGTAATGCCCAGAATACGGGAGGCTTTACGTGCATCTTCATAGAATAATTCATAAAAGTCGCCCATGCGGTAAAACACCAGAATATCCGGGTGATCTGCCTTGATGCGCAGATATTGCTGCATCATTGGGGTGTGTTTTTTGGTTTCGGTTTTTTCCAGGGTAGGCATATTAGTACTAGTTTATCGAATTCAGCGAGCTTGCACTAATTGTTATTTTACTCAGGGCTGGTCATAAAATAACCACTGGCATATAAATGGGGTTTGAGGCAGACTTGAGCCGGGTAGACAACAAAACTTCACAGATATTTTATTTTCATTGACTGAATGATACTGGAGGGTTGAGATGGTTGATTCATCGGATATGAGAGACTTCAGGAGAATGTCGATAGATTGTGGTGTTATCTTAAAAAACCTGGATTCGGGTTCAGTTTATAGTGGTGTTGCTACTAATCTTAGTGCAACAGGTGTATTGATTGAATGTGAAGATCAGTTAGCGGTGGGGGATCAGCTCGAAATCAATATTGTACCGGAGAAAACAATCGTTCCTCCCTTGCATGCGCTCGTAGAAATTATTCGTATAGGTCAGGGTGGTGAAGGTAAGGTGTATCAAGTGGCTTGTGCTATATCGGAAATGAAATCCTGATTCAAGGAACTTCTGATTAATTCGAACTTGCCCGTTTATACTTATTCATACCTGTTCATAAAAGAAGGCGTAGGCCATGAAACTTGATCAGCTTGCTGAACAGACAGGCAATGCCTTGAAGCGCCATGCTGTTACATTGGTGACGGCAGAGTCATGTACCGGTGGTTGGGTAGCCCGTGAAATTACCGCAATACCCGGCAGTTCACACTGGTTTGACCGGGGTTTTGTTACCTATACCAATCAGTCCAAGCAGGAAATACTGGGTGTCCAGGCAACAACACTGGACGAACATGGTGCCGTTAGCGAGCAGACTGTGCGGGAGATGGCGGAAGGTGCGTTGCAACATAGTCATGCCGATGTTTCTATCGCTATCAGCGGGATAGCGGGTCCGGGTGGTGCCAGCGCTGAAAAACCGGTAGGCACAGTCTGGCTGGCCTGGACAGGAACAGGACGGTCTACCCTCAGTCAGGTGCAACATTACACGGGTGATCGTGAGCAGGTTCGGCAGCAAGCGGTAGTTACTGCCTTGCAGGGTTTGCTGGCTTACCTGGATGAACAGTCTTGAATAGTCTGAATGGATCGCGGGATGGTACAGGCTGAAACTCGAAGGATGTTCTTCGCGCTTTGCCCGGACGATCAGGTCCGGCAGCAACTCTGGAAAATATCTAACGATGTGCAGTTTGGTCGTCGCACATCTTTTGAAAATCTCCATGTCACACTGATCTTTCTGGGTGCTGTCAATAAGGAGCGGGGCACTTGTCTGGAGCAGGCAGCAGCCAGTATTCAGTTTCCATCTTTTACGTTACAGATTGATCGGCTGGGCCATTGGGGCAGGCCAAAGATCCTGTGGGCGGGCTGTACAGAAGTCCCGAATGTGTTGCAGTCATTGGTTAGTCAGTTACAGAAAAATATTGATGACTGTGGGTTTCAGCAGTCACAGATGCAAGACTATATTCCTCATGCCACGCTGGCAAGAAAGGTGAGTGCAGGACAGGGTAGACGTTTTTGTGAACAGCATAATCCGATTGAGCCCATTAAGTGGCACGTAAAAAATTTCAGTTTGATGGAATCGGTTACCTATGCAGAAGGGCCGGTGTATAAAGTGTTGCGGAGTTGGTGATCTCTTTTCAAACAAGGAATCTTAAGCAAAGCTTAAAGAAACGCCCATCCCGCAAAAGGCTCTACTTCATCCCTGTTTGCGATAATTAGCTGATATGCATCTGGGTTTAGAGAATGATTTTGTGTGGTGTCTACAGATAGCTTCTGTAGGGTGTATCCAACCAGTGCTCTTTTTACTTTTACTTCGATGATTTCATCTGTTGCACCGTAGTCGATCAACAAGCTTCGTTGTTTTTTCTGGTTTAAGTTAGGGTGGGGCGTTAGTTTTAGCGTGATGGTTTCAACCCAGTCATCATCATATGCGGGGCTTGATTCTGCTTCTTCCTCAAGTATTTTTGCATCTGTAATTCGTGATAATACAAAGTCACGGAAATCGAACGTATCTTCACTATACGCTCGCACATGCCAGCGCAGGCCGGTATCGATCAGTGAATGAGGTTCGATAATCCTGTGCTGGTCACTGTTTTTATCAGGCTCTCTATCAGACAGGGAGTTATAAACAATGCCCAGTTTTTTATGCTGGTGGGCGGCCCTTGTTACCTGTGCCACTATGCTCTTATCAGGCAGTCTGGAAGGTAAGGGCAGTGTGTTAACAGGTACTCCGTAAATCAAATGGTCAACAACGGGGCCTCCGGTTGTTGATAGATTGTTGGCGATCATGGGTAAGACCGTGTCTGGAGATAAATCAGCAAATACTTCCTTGAAGGATGCGTTAGGGACAAATCCAAATACATTCTGCTTGTATTGGAGATTGTCCGGCGCGATCTTTCCATAAAGTGTCAGGTCCTTGGTGGCGGCAGCATCGGATATGCCAAAGGTCTTTGCGACATCACTTCTGGTAACAACACCCGTGTAGTACGCCATGATTTCAATATATTGAAGTCTCTGGCGGGTATTCCACTTAATGTCCTCAGGTAGCTTATCGGATGGCGCCATGATTAAATCCTTTATAAATAAATAGTTATTGTATCTTGTGTATGTGATAGTCTACATATAATTCAATTGATAGTAAATACTACTTAGGTAGTAAAAAGTATTGACATGTTAAAATGTATAGCCTATATTGTTTTCAAAGCAATCTACTGTCAACTCGAAGCAGTTCCGGCTGACCGTATATTTCAATACCACTTTATACCAGACAACATAATGGGAGAATAAGATGGAAGAGAACAAGAAGAAAGCATTGAGTGCGGCGCTAAGCCAGATTGAAAAACAGTTTGGTAAGGGTTCCGTTATGCGTATGGGTGATTCAGGTCTAGCGCGTGATATAGAGGCAATCTCTACTGGTTCGTTGGGCCTGGATATCGCGTTGGGTATAGGTGGGCTTCCAAAAGGCAGAGTAGCGGAAATCTATGGGCCGGAATCATCCGGTAAAACAACCCTTACCTTGCAGGTGATAGCAGAGGCACAAAAAGCAGGAGGCACCTGTGCATTTGTTGATGCCGAACATGCGTTGGATCCTGCTTATGCAGAAAAACTGGGTGTAAATGTGGATGACCTGCTGGTTTCACAGCCAGATACCGGTGAACAGGCACTGGAAATAACCGATATGCTGGTGCGTTCCAGTGCAGTGGACGTAGTAGTTATCGACTCTGTTGCAGCGCTAACTCCAAAGGCCGAGATTGAAGGTGATATGGGTGATTCTCATATGGGGTTACAGGCCCGTTTGATGTCACAGGCCTTGCGCAAGCTGACGGCAAACATTAAACGATCCAATACACTGGTAATTTTTATTAACCAGATTCGTATGAAGATCGGCGTGATGTTTGGTAGTCCGGAGACCACGACCGGCGGTAATGCACTCAAATTTTACTCATCTGTTCGTCTGGATATACGCCGCATAGGTGCCATCAAAAAGGGAGATGAGATAGTAGGTAACCAGACCCGGGTGAAGGTTGTTAAAAACAAGGTAGCTCCTCCATTCAAGCAAGCTGAATTTGAAATCCTCTATGGTCAGGGAATTTCTCATGAAGGTGAGTTAGTTGACCTGGGCGTTGCAAATGATTTTGTAGACAAGGCGGGTTCGTGGTACAGCTATAAAGGCGACAAGATAGGCCAGGGCAAGGATAAGGTCTGTGCCTTTCTAAGAGAGAATCCTGAGATTGCTGAAGAGATAGAGACACAGATTAGGGCTAAATTTATGCCGGGTGCGAATCAAAACGTTCAAGAAGAAAAGGCCGAAAAAGAGACTGAAAAAGAATTGTAAGGTAATATTCTTATTTACTGACAGACTAGGTTTAATGAATTGAGAGGGGAGGACGGTGATACGTCTTCCCTGTTTTTTCAAATGATTACATGGTATTGCAGAATGTACTGCGTGATTTCTATGATACACTTCGATGGTTGTGCGGATAAACGGTATAAGTCAAGATGATACAAGTAACCGGGCATACTGAGGGTCATGATGGCACTACAGGGCAAGATGAAGCAACTGTTGAAGCAAAAAGGGCCAAAAATACATACCGGACTGCTGTGGGTCTGTTGTCCCGGCGAGAACATTCATATCATGAATTACAGCACAAGCTGGAAAGAAAGCTGAAGGGAGAGGGTTGCGTATCTGAGATAGTGACCGCTGTGCTGGATAAGCTGGCTAATGAAGGCTTGCAGAGTGATGAGCGGTTTACGGAAAGTTATGTACGTTCAAGGACAATGAAAGGACGTGGTCAGATGTTGATACGTAATGAGTTGCAGCAGCGAGGAGTTTCAGATCATTTGATTGCACGATATCTGGGAAGTCAGGATTTTGACTGGGTTCAGATGGCAGCAGAAGCAAGAAGGAAGCGCTTTGGTGATCTGTTGCCAGAGGACATCACGGAAAAATCCAGGCAGACCAGATTTTTGCAACAACGTGGATTTACACATGAACAGATCCGTGCTGTACTTGTCGAGAGCAGTAGTAGTATTAATAACTAACAAACAATAAATATTTTCCTGAAATAGAATTATGACCAGCAGCGCAGATATCCGCAAAACCTTTATCGATTACTTTAGCAGACATGGGCACGAAGTTGTGCCGAGTAGCCCTCTGGTGCCTGCGAATGACCCCACGTTATTGTTTACCAATGCAGGTATGGTGCAATTCAAGGATGTTTTTATCGGGCAGGATAAACGACCATATAATCGTGCCGTCTCCTCGCAACGTTGTGTAAGAGCGGGTGGTAAGCATAATGACCTGGAAAATGTCGGCTACACGGCCCGTCATCATACCTTTTTTGAAATGCTGGGTAATTTCAGTTTTGGCGATTACTTCAAGCGTGAAGCGATTCAGTATTCATGGGAATTTCTTACGGATGTAATGAAGTTGCCGCCGGAGAAGTTGTGGATCACGGTATATGAGGATGATGATGAGGCCGTAGATATCTGGCTGAACGAAATCGGGGTAAACCCGGATTGCTTGAGTCGCATTGGCGACAAGCCGGGCACGAAACACGAGAGCGACAATTTCTGGTCCATGGGAGATACCGGCCCCTGCGGTCCATGTACGGAAATTTTTTACGATCATGGTGCAGAGATAGAAGGTGGTCCACCAGGT
>DAOWEP010000162.1 GCA_030638455.1 Gammaproteobacteria bacterium | reverse complement strand
CTGCATTTCGTTGACCCAAAAAAGAACCCGCAACAGGTAAGGCAACTGGACATTCATCCTGCCGGTGAGATTGTTGTGGAGTACGATGGGCGCCTTGAAAAACTACGTACTGTAGATGAGAAAAACCTGAGTAATGCATTGTTAAGATTAACCAGCCCGCATAATAAATGGCTTGTATTTCTTGACGGACACGGTGAACGCAGTCCACATAAACCCGGCAATCAGGATCTTGCACTGTTTGCTAATTACCTGAAGCAATCAGGCTTACAGGTACAGTCTCTCAATCTGAGTGTAAACCCGGTAATTCCTGATAACACTGGCATACTCGTGATTGCTTCGCCAAAATTCGACCTGTCCCTGAATGAAACCGACTTAATACTGGACTACCTGGACAAAGGTGGCAATTTACTTTGGCTGGTCGAGCCTGGCACCGAAAGCAAAGCCACTATTGAACTGGAAGCCTTACGTAATTATCTGGGAGTCCGTTTTCTTCCAGGCACTATCATTAGCGCCTCGACTCCCAAGCTGGGCATCAAAAATCCTGCGATGGTGATTGTTCAACAATATTCCGGCCACTCGATACTTAACAACTTAAGGCAGGGCACCTTGTTTCCTTTTACCATGGCTCTGAAAGCTGATCAGCAAGCCGCGGCCCAGGAAAATCGCTGGGATATTGAAAACCTACTGGAAACAGACAGACAAAGCTGGACTGAAACCGGAATACTGACAACTCCACCACTACAGTTTAATCAAAATACAGATGAAGTAGCCGGCCCGTTAACCATCGGGTTGTCACTTACACGCACTGCTCCCAGTAGTGACATTGAAAAACAGCAACGTATTGTAGTGATAGGTGACGGGGATTTCCTTTCCAATGCCTATCTGGCAAATGGGGGCAACCAGTTTCTGGGCAATAGCATTATTCATTGGCTAGGCAACCAGGACTCCTTCATTCAAATTCAGCCAATTAACAGACCAGACCTGGATTTGGTGCTGTCTGACTCTATGATCATGCTTTATACGTTTGTCTTTCCATTTGCATTACCCGTAATATTTTTTGCTGCAGGGTTTATTATTCGCCGCTACCGTGCTCGTGCATAACTTCACCACCCATAGATAGCCAATAGAAATGCCTGAACTACCCGAAGTTGAGACCACCCGCAGGGGAATCGAGCCACACATTCTAGGCAGGCGCATTCGCAAGGTTATTGCACGTACTCCCAGCCTGAGATGGCCAATCCCAAAACGATTGCTTAACCAGCATATGTGCGGCCAGAAAATTTTGGCGGTGGAAAGAAGGGGGAAATACCTGTTATTAAGAACCAAACCCGGCACTCTGATTCTTCATTTAGGCATGTCTGGTAGCTTGCGCATTACTTCACCTGAAATTTTACCGGACAAACATGACCATCTGGATATTTTATTCGAGGGCGGTGTCGTATTACGTCTGCATGACCCGCGCAGGTTCGGGGCGGCACTCTGGACAGCAAAAGACCCGTTAAAACACAAACTACTTAAAGACCTGGGTCCTGAGCCGTTTGATGAACAATTTACCGGTGAATATTTATTTCAGCGTTCTCGTAAACGCAAACAAGCTATCAAACAATTTATTATGGATGGTCATACCGTTGTTGGCGTAGGAAATATCTATGCAAGTGAGGCCCTTTTTCTTGCCGGCATACGACCGGGCATTGCTGCCGGGAGAACAAGCCTTGCACGCTATACCATACTGACAAAAATAATTAACAAGCTGCTAAATGATGCGATCAAGCAAGGCGGCACAACCTTACGGGATTTTCTTACCAGTGACGGCAAGCCCGGCTATTTTAGCCAACACCTGAATGTTTATAGCCGCTCAGGGGAACCCTGCCATCAATGCAACTCCCTGATAAAACAAATTCGACAGGGGCAGCGCTCAACTTATTATTGCCCTGCTTGTCAGCACTAGCACAACATTAATGGCCGATAACCATGATATGATCATACCTTATGCCACGCATTAAGCTTTTCACATTACTTCTGCTTACATCTGCATTCCATCTTTTATCAGGGTTGGCTCAGGCTACTCCACATATTCAGTTACCAAAGACCAGTTTGCTTGCCCATGAACTGGCCGTTATTGTAAATGACGATGACCCACTAAGCATAAAAGTTGCTGGATATTATAAAGACAAAAGGAAAATACCTGATAAAAATATTATTCACATCCACTTCAAACCCGGACGACCTGGAATATCAATCAAGGAATTTCGAAAGCTCAAAAAACAGGTCGATGCAAATACCCCCGAGCATATTCAGGCCTATGCACTGACCTGGGTTGCTCCGTTCCGGGTTGGCTGCATGTCTATTACCACGGCCTTCGCAATGGGCTTTGACAAGTCCTATTGTGCAAAAGGATGTAAACCGACAAAACCCAGTCCGTATTTTAATTCCAATAGCCGTCAGCCATATAAAGACCACGGCATCAGGCCGACAATATCAATTGCAGCTACTGACTTTGCACAAGCCAGGAAACTGATTGACAGGGGTGTTGCCGCAGATAGCCGCTTTCCACAGGGTACCGCATATCTGGTCAGCACCAGTGACAGGGGGCGTAATACACGTGCGCCGCTCTTCCCTGAAATTGTAAAGTACATGGAAAATTTACCCCTCAAGACGGTGATCATAAATACTGATTACATTGAAAGCAAAAATGATGTGTTATTTTATTTTACTGGCCTGGTAAAGGTTCCAAAAATAAACTCACTTCAATATCTACCAGGTGCGATTACAGATCACCTGACCTCTGCCGGCGGAAATCTCACGGGTAGCAAACAAATGAGCAGTCTGCGTTGGCTTGAGGCTGGCGCTACAGGTAGTTATGGTGCGGTAGTAGAGCCCTGCAACTTTCCACAAAAATTTCCGAATCCGGGGATTGCTATTGATCGCTATTTTAATGGGGAAACATTACTGGAAAGTTACTGGAAAAGTGTACACATGCCCGGGCAGGGGATCTTTATCGGCGAGCCACTGGCCAACCCGTTTGGTGGGTATGCCTTGCGCGCGGGTAGTGACTGGCTTCTGATACAAACACAATCACTACGGCCTGGCGCATATTTACTGTTATCGTCCTATCACCCAGGCACAGGCTTTGAGCTAGATCGCCAACTGATGCTCCAGAAACGAGGGATGCAGGCCTTACACCTGACCAATCTATCCAAACCGTATTACAAACTGGTTCGTGTAAACATACAGCAAAAAACAGAAGAACCTGCGTTGAATAAGGACACTAAATCACAATAACTTATATTTTACATATAGTTATCGGCTTCTCAGCCAGCATCTAATTGTAGTATCATAGGCATCTTGTAAATACAGGTTTAATCTTCATGACTACATCTTCAACCGACAGCAAATCCAGCAAAAGCCCGTTTGAAAACATCCCCATAGAAATCAAGGCCGCAGTAGAAGAAGGCGGTGGCTGTACCAGCAAGGCACCTTTTGCCCTACAGGTATTGGGTAGCAGCATGGAACCAGAATTTCTGGATGGCGCAGTGATTATCATAGACCCAAACCACCCGGCCACTCATGGCACCTATGTTGTCGCCGACTATGATGGGGAGACTACGTTCCGTCAGTTTGTTATTCGTGATAATCGAAAATACCTGGTGGCCTTGAACGACAATTACCCGGACGTTGAAATAACCAGTGAACTAACCATCCGTGGCGTTATCACCCAGCGTTCACGTAGCCGCAGGCATGGTTACAAGAAAGCCAAGCATTACACCTATTCCTGATTAAGGACTGCATAACAACCAAGTGTGACGGAGTACTAACGCACCTGCGCCAAGCCTGTGCCACGTGGATCACTGGCTGCCTGCACCCTGTTTTTCTTTTTATCCCAGATAATTGCATGCATATTGCCGTATGTATTTTCCAGCAATCTCAGTTTATGCCCTTTTTTCCGCAAGGCCTGCTGCTCTGAATCTGACAGGCTATCCGGCTCTAGCTGAACGACATCGGGCAAGTATTGATGATGAAACCGGGGCAGATTCACCATAGACTGTACATCACTGCCGTCAAGATATTCCAGTATCGCCAGTAACACCATGGTAATGATTCGGCTGCCACCCGGCGTGCCTACAATCGCAATGCCCTGCTCAGTTTCAATAAACGTCGGTGACATACTGGACAACATTCGTTTACCGGGTGCAATAGCATTTGCCTCTGCACCCACCAGACCGTAGACATTCGGGCTTCCGGGCTTACTGGAAAAATCATCCATCTCATCATTGAGCAATACACCAGTACCCTCTGGCATAAAACCGGATCCGAATGGATAGTTGATGCTTAAGGTGGCCGCAACCCGGTTTCCCTCTTTATCCAGAATTGAAAAATGAGTGGTATCTGCACCGCCTGCCTTTACAGTTGCAACGGACAACTCTTTACTAGGCGTCGCCTTGTCTGATTGAATAGTACTGCGCAAAGCATTCGCGTAACCGGGGTCAGTTAGTCGTTTTACCGGAACATCCACAAAATCCGAGTCCCCCAGATATTCCGCACGATCTCGATAGGCACGGCGCATAGCTTCAATGATCAGATGCTTCCTTGTAACCTCATCCAGGTTTTCCAGATCATAACCAGACAGAATATTCAGCATGGTGGCCAATACAATCCCGCCCGATGATGGCAATGCCGCACTGGTAATTGTTGCACTCTTGTACGTGATACTAACAGGCTCACGCTCTACAATTTTATACTGCTCCAGATCCTTCAACGACCAGATACCACCTTGCTTGCGCACGCCTTTCACCAGTTTTTTTGCAACTGGCCCTGCATAAAAACCACTATACCCCTTGTCCGCTATAGCCTGTAAGGTAGCCGCCAATTCCGGCTGCCGAATAATATGCCCTAAAGGTGGCACCTCACCTTCTTTTAATAATCGTCTTGAGGTCTCAGGAAACTGCTGTAATAATTTAAGCCGGAACCCAGCCATACGCTGGTAATGATGATCCACTTTAAAACCATCCCGCGCCACCTGAATAGCCGGTGCCAGAGATTTACTTAACGGAAAACGCCCGTACTTTTCTGCAATATGCACCAATGCCGCTGGCTCACCGGGAATACCCGCTGCCAGTGCGCCATCTACCGACAAGCCTGGAATCACATTACCTGACTCATCAAGATACAGTTCCCGATGCGCGGCAAGCGGCGCACTTTCACGGCCATCAATCATGACATCCTTACCATCGGATACACGATGTAATAACCAGAATCCGCCACCACCGATTCCGGAACTATACGGTTCCACTACTGCCAGCACTGCACTTACCGCAACGGCTGCATCAAAAGCATTACCGCCTGCCTCAAGAATTCTATGGCCTACTACCGTCGCTATCGGGTGGGCACTGGCAATAGCATTTGCAGATGGTTGCTCACCTGAAAATGCTGCCTGTGAAAAAAACAGCAACAGAAATATCTGGAACCCACGT
>DAOWEP010000160.1 GCA_030638455.1 Gammaproteobacteria bacterium | reverse complement strand
GTAGAAGGCCTGTTCATGAAGAACTGGGAAGAAGACGACACATCGGAAATCTGTAACGCAGAAGAAGACCTGAAGGATGCCAGCGCCATTTGTGAACAATTATCCATACCCTTGCATACGGTAAACTTTTCATCTGAATACTGGGACCGGGTGTTTGAATATTTTCTGGCCGAGTACAAGGCCGGACGGACACCAAACCCGGATGTCATGTGTAACAAGGAAATCAAATTCAAGGCCTTTCTGGATTACGCACTTGGACTGGGTGCTGACTTTATTGCCACTGGCCACTATGCACGAATAGATCCGCAGGATAATCATTACCGTTTACTGAAAGGCATAGATACAAACAAGGATCAGACCTACTTTCTGCATACACTAGGGCAAAAACAACTGGAGAAAAGCCTGTTTCCCATTGGGAAACTGGAAAAACCTGCTGTGCGCAAGATGGCGGAAGAAAACAACTTTGCCAACGCTGCCAAAAAAGACAGCACAGGCATCTGTTTTATCGGTGAACGCAACTTCCGTGAATTCCTGCAACGCTACCTACCTGCGCAACCGGGAGAAATACACACGCCAGAAGGAAAAACCATCGGCACGCATCAGGGCTTGATGTACTACACACTTGGCCAGCGTCAGGGACTTGGAATCGGCGGCCAGAAAGATGCCGAAGAATATCCCTGGTACGTGGCTGGTAAGGATCTGGACAATAATATCCTGCTAGTCGCACAGGGTCACAACCACCCCATGTTGTTTAACAGCGAACTCACCGCTATTGACCTGCACTGGGTCTCAGGAAAAGTGCCAGAGATACCGCTGCAATGCCAGGCAAAGATCCGCTATAGACAGGAAGACCAGTCCTGCACCATTACCCGGCTAGAAGGTAATACCTGTGATGTTGTTTTTAAAATCCCGCAACGTGCTATAGCGCCGGGGCAGTCTGTGGCATTTTATGACGGAGATGAATGCCTGGGTGGCGGTGTGATAAATAACTAAATTTTAGTTATAAGTAGAATTCAAGTTGTTTTAGATTACCGGATATAACCAAAATGTGTAAGTTACAATATTTCAACCAAAGGCCGGGGAAACTGAAAGCGGTCCTTTAAAATTCCATTGCGATCGCCAATCACAGACCCATACCAGAGATTAATGATATCTTCCGGAGATAGCCATGAGCGAAAGTTCATCAATTTTTCTTAACTGACAGAAAACGGCCCTTACCTAACCTTCATGAGCATCATCGACTTGAGGTGTGCAAACAAATACCTAGGCTATTTGATTGGATATTATAAAAATTCTGGCCTAGGATGGGTGAACCAAAGCAAGCATGTCTTTGGATAAATCCAACAAAACATTAACCCCCGAGGAAACCCTTCATAAGCGCTTCCTAATGCACCTCACCAATAAGGCAAATCCTACAGAATCGATGGATATTTGTGGTAAAGTGATCATGCAATAACCAAATGATAAATAAGAGAGGAATTATGGAATACTCACGCAAGTTCTTTGCAGCCCTATTTTTACTGCCTACGCCCTCTATTAAAATATTTCGTACACGGCCTCAGTTTGTGGCTACAGCACATGGGGTGCAACTATTCATAATATTTAAATTCCACTAATCAAGTCTAGTGCGAGACTGACCTTTACAAGACAAGAAGAATGAAATCAATAGCAGATTGTGTTCATACGATTTCTAACTAAATACCCCATGAATATATATAAATACATAACATATCTTTCTTTAATCTTAGGAATTTTTCCATTTCCAGCTTATGCAGCACATGATACATGTCATGAGCTTACTGGTTTTATTCCATTTGATTCTGCCCATCCCAGCATAGTGACGAGAAGCACCCTTACATCATTAAGTGAAGTAACGTCTGCCGGCGGAATAGCACAAGGTACACATTCACTATTTGATTCTGATAACGGGTTTAATCCAAATTTTTCTGGGGGGATACTATTCCAGACATTAAGTGGTTATGAGTCATTGAGTGATCAGGGCCAGTTCTCAATTGAAGTCGAGACTGCATTTATTTCAATAGGGCCGGGCAGTAATTTTCGTTTTACTACATTTCAAACCGGTGGCATTGATCACATCCAACATGCAGATACTATTATTTCTCTATCAAATGATTCGGGGTCATCATCCGGTCTTTTCTATGTCCTGGGTAGTACGGACACCTTTTTCACACGACTGGGTAATGAGATTACACCTCTTGCTATTACCGCACTAGGCAAAGATCGCTTCTCACGCTTATCTGTTTCATGGGATGTAAATCAATACGTGGTTGCGATTGATCATAGGATCGTCTTGCAACATTCTCGAAACGGTGCAACTTTACCTGAGATATTCAAAAATATTTATCTCGGGTCAGATAATGGAGGCTCGCCTATAGGAGATACTTGGCTAAAAAACTTTGTACTCTCCTCTTGTCCTGCAGTTTTTCCACTAAACACTGAATTAGAAAGCATAGCCCTTTTCGGAGACTCTTTGATTAATAGGGGGTTTCTTGGATATTCACTTGATTCAGATCTAGACCCAGTAAAGCATGAAGGGTTTGATTCGACACTTGCGTTTTCGATAAAGGGGTTCTTTGCCAAAAAAGGCAATGGAGTTAATCTTGGAAATCACGGTCATAGTGGATATGCAGTATCGGATTCCTACTCATTTTCTTTGGAAGGAGTTGTTCGCGATCAAATGCTAGCAACAAACCCAAAGTATGTGTTCTTCCAGGCAGGATCGAATGATGTAGCCCAAAACACTTCAGACTTTGAAGTAGATCTAAAAGATCATTTAACAACAATCATTGCCCATCCTTCTATTGAAAAAATTATTGTTAGTAATATCCCTTCACTGGCAGGAGATGCGCATTTCAATACAACAGAAAATACCAACCAAATAGAAGAATATAATCTCATTATTGCTGGGCTTGAAGATTGGTGGAACAATGCGCACCCGGATGATATAGGACGAATTGTGCTGGTAGACTTATTCAATGAATTAGGAGGCGCATCTCCCTTAGATGATATTTTTAATGGGCAAGTTTCTGGTGAGTATAACAATCTCCATTTGTCAGCCAAGGGCCAATCCATTATGGGGTCTTTGTTTGCGCAAACTCTTGCAGATCTAATTGATCAAGTTAATTCTCCACAAGTTACTATTGCACAAGACCAACCTGAGGTTGTAGGTGATGCCGGCGGAGGTGGTGGTTGTTCTATCTCATCACTAGAACATGACCATAATAAATATGACTACTCTTGGTTGATTTACGCCATCTTTTTATTATTCATTAAGTTGAGACAGGTTTTCACCCGTAGAAAATTAGATCGGGATATGCCCATGCGCTGATTAACTGAAGGGGGGGGGGAACTAACATGTCGGATAACCCTGCTTGAGTGAGTTAGATAGCCATCATTGACGTTATGGGCTTCTCAGTTGATTCAATTGTTTTGTTTAAAGTATACTTATTCGTTGATTTTCCTCAGAAAGATGTGGGCGACGATATAACCATGCGCATGCAGCCTCTATACCCACCCCTCCTGGCAAAAAACCTATATAAATACCTACGCAGATTGTGGTATAATGATTACTGAATAACCAAATGAGAAATCGTAGGAAAGAAATATAGGTACTGTTAGAACTCCACCGAATCAGTGTCAGATTTTCTTTATCGTCTACACTGTATAATTATGATATTGAAAAGAAACATATGCTTGTAAATGTAAATAAATATATTTATTGGCACTAAAAAATACTATAGAAATAAATAGCTAATAGCTCAACAAGGTTTTGCGGTATGAAAAAAATATTATTGCTTTGCATTCTTTTCTTTCCTTTTAGTAATGTAATAGCGGCGCTGATAGATTTCTCAGGTGCAATTACTACAGCAAGTAGTCAATACCTGGATCCAGACCCGGCTTATGCTCCAGCTAACGCCATCGATGGTGACCCTTATACCGTTTGGAATGGTGGCTCGCATGCCGAGTTTCTAACTATTGATATGGGAATGAGGTTTAATGTCGAAGCGGTTGAGGTTGAAAATCCAGGCGGGATAAACCCCGATTTCTATGGGCTTGCTAATTACTTTACTATTCTAGGTTCTCTAAATGATATTAATTATTTTGTAATGGGCACCGGCATCACGCGTGATGCTATTGATCCTTTGGCGTATGTGTCGTTTGATTCTCCTTTTACAGCCAGATACCTCAGATATTCGGTGTCATCCGAACCTGGTGTTGGAGATCATTGGGCTCACATTGGTGAATTACGTGCCTATGGTACGTTTGCCGCAGTTCCACTTCCACCAAGTATAGTTTTGTTTGTTTCTGGACTTATTGGTTTGGGTTATACTCATAAAAAAATATACACCTAATAAAGGCTACACGAACCTCCTTTACAGATACATAAGTAAATAACTACTGAGAACCTAAGACGCATTGTAGGCTGACTGCTGTCTAACAATGTAAATAACAATTTGTCCGCTATCGGTCGTTTCTTGCCTATCAATCCAAATCTCTGAATGGCTGCTTCAGGGTGCGAGTTCAACTGATCGACGCAACATTCTATTCTTATGAAAAAAGAAGGAGTGTTGGAAATGAAATATAGAACTCGAATCTACTACAGTGAAGAGCAAAAGTCCCAGATGTGGGATAGATGGCAAAAAGGAGAGTCCTTACATTCAATCGCTAGACTTTTTGACAGAGGCCATTCATCCATATCTCGCATATTGTCTATAACCGGTGGCATACGACCTCAGAAGAGAACACGTTCCAGTCTAACTTTGACGCTTTCCGAGCGAGAAGATATATCTAGAGGTATTGCATCTGAATTATCCATACGTGCGATTGCAGGCCAGCCAGGCCGTTCTACTTCGACAGTCAGTCGTGAAATCAATCGTAATGGCGGTTATTATCATTACAGAGCAGCACACGCGGAGCTTGGGGTCGGGGTCTACGGCCCAGGCTTTGTAAGCTGGCTTGCAATAAAGGATTAAGTCGAATCGTCGCAAAGAAGCTCCGATCACAATAGCCCCTCAGCAAATAGCGGGTTGGTTAAAGAGAGAATATCCTGGAAATGAGGATGATCACGTGTCACATGAAACCATCTATAGAACGCTATTTATCCAGTCTCGTGGTGCGCTAAAAAAGGAGTTACTTCAATACCTTCGAACAAAACGCGTGATGCGCCGATCCAAAAATTCGAGCCTAAAAGGACAAGGGCTTGGCAAAATACCGAATGCCGTATCCATCAGTGAACGGCCGGCATCGGTAGAAGATCGAGCCGTACCGGGCCACTGGGAAGGTGACCTCATTGCGGGATCCAATAATACGTTTATCGCAACGTTAGTCGAACGACATACGCGTTATGTCATGCTGGCAAAAGTCGAGAATAAAAATACGCAAACGGTTATCTCGGCACTGATCAAACAATCAAGGAAATTACCTAATGAGCTTTATAAGTCATTAACCTGGGACAGAGGCTCTGAGCTTACCGATCATCAGCGCTTCACCATGGCGACAGACATTAAAGTCTATTTTTGTGACCCACAAAGTCCCTGGCAACGAGGTTCCAATGAGAATACCAACCGTTTACTTAGACAATATTTTCCAAAAGGGACTGACTTAGCGGTACACTCTCAAGCAAAACTCAATGCAGTGGCTCGTCAGTTAAATGAGCGGCCACGCATGACGTTAGACTTTGAAACGCCGGCAGAGAGATTTAACGCATGTGTTGCGTCGACCGGTTGAGATCGCCGTATCAAACGGACATTAGTTAGAATTAGTCTAATGACTGTTTGATACGGCGATCTCAACCGGTCGACGCAACACTCTATCATTAGAAGAAAAGATGGAGTGTTGTATATGGTATATAGAACCAGAAAAAAAGCGCGACTTTCTCCTTAGAAGAATATTTGATGAATATTTCGCTAAAGAATTCAAATACCCTACCGATGACCTTATAAATCATAACGATATATTCAATGTAAATTAATCGATTGAAATACGATGGTTTTAAACGGTAAATAAAACTGCAGAGAGGCTCTGCTCATGTTTGCTAAATCGTTCAACAATCTGAAAATCAAACACAAGCTCATATTGCTGGTAGGCATTCCTATGCTGCTTGTGTTTATCTTGGCTATTGATATTATCCTCAGCGAGCTTAATAAGCTCCAGGAAGTGCAAGCCGGTCACGAAATCCAGAACTATATCTCAGAGATTGTGACAATGGTACACGAGCTGCAATTGGAACGTGGTTTCAGTGCAGGTTATCTGGCAAGTAATGGCGATCGTTTCCAGCAAGAGTTACGACATCAACGGACGCGTGTTGACCATCAAGTACGCTTGCTACAAAATCTCACTATCACTATCCCAGCCAAATCTACACTACATGAACACCATAATAATTTATCAGCCAAATCCACACCACAAGAACATCATAATAATTTTATAGATACGCTTGAAAAGCGATTGAAAGTCCGCTCGGATATTGATGAACTAGACCCAGCTAGTGACTTCTTTCAATATTTTTCCAACACCAATACCGCCGCACTTGAGCACGTACAACGTCTTAGCATGAAGAGCAATGATGCGCACCTGCTGCAAGACAGTCAGTCGTTAGGAATCATGCTGTGGTTACAGGAGTATGCAGGGCAGGAACGTGCGGCCCTGAACAGGATGCTATCATCTAGCAAGATTAACCTTAAGAAGGTTCAGCAGCTACGAGGCCTCGCTGATAAGCAGGAAGAAATCATACGGAGTTTCCGTAATGTCATCGCCACACCTCCACAACGGGGAATACTGGACTTCAAGCTTGATCATCCGGTCATCAAGAGAATAGAAAGAATACGCCTGGCGATATACATCAAGGCGGAAAAAATCGATCTGTTAGCTACGCTTCAGCACCTTATCGGTTATGGCGGGCTCATTCATAATTTCAAGAACTATGTGTTAAGGGGCACAACGGCCTATCGCGACCACTTTTACACGGATGCTAGCAAAGCACAGGCAATCCTCAAAAAATATCATCAACTGCTCAGAATCAGTGATGCAGAAATAAATGACCTTGATCTTATCTACGCCATGATCCAAACCTACCGAAGGCACATGGACAAATTTACAGAGATGAAGCAGAACAAGATAAGCATCCAGGAGTTAGACAAGCTTGTCAAAGTTGACGACAAACCTGCGCTCGCTGCCATAATCCGCTTGCGAAAAAACACTTACGAAATTGACCCTGCCCAGTGGTTCCAGGATGCCACACAGCGCATCGAACTCTTTAAAGATGTTAGCGACTATATCAGCGAAGACGTAGCTCTGGATATGAACGAACTGATACAGCAGGTGAAGTCACGTTCTATTTCGATCATTATGATAATGGTGCTTGCAATATTAGGCTCCCTGATAATCGCCATCTACATTACAAAACGACTCGTGAGCAGTATCACAGGCATCACAGAAGTATTGCAGCGAGCGAAAGATAACGGTAATTTTGACGAGTACACTACTGTTACTGGTAGGGATGAAATTGGTGAAATGGCATATTCGCTCAATACCCTTATTGCCGAGCGCAGGCTAATGGATGAAGCATTGCACAACAATCGTAGGGATCTTGAAATAGCCAAAGAGGAGGCCGAGAAAGCTAACCGAGCCAAATCCGAGTTCCTTGCACGGATGAGCCATGAATTGCGCACCCCCATGAATGCCATCCTGGGCTTTGGGCAACTGATGGAATATGACGAAGAGTTACAACCGCACACACAACAGGGTGTACATGAAATTCTTGGCGCCGGGTACCATTTATTAGAACTCATCAACGATGTGCTTGATCTGGCAAAAATTGAGGCTGGTCGTATCGATGTAGCCAATAAACCGGTTGCATGTCAAGAGATGATAGATGAGGCCATAAATCTGGTGGAACCTCTAGCAGCACAGCGCAACATTACGTTTAAAAATAATAACGACCAGTGTAAAGACATCGTGCTATATGCCGACCCGACCCGCCTGAAAGAGGTTATGTTGAATCTGTTATCCAATGCGGTGAAATACAACCGGGAGGGAGGCACAATAACAATCAGTAGTGAAGCAGCACCGGGGAAACGCTGGCGCATCAATGTTAGTGATACAGGGAAAGGTATATCCGATAAGCAGCAACAACATTTGTTCCAACCCTTTGAACGACTGGGCGCAGAAAACAGCGAGGTGGAGGGTACCGGTATCGGTTTGGTAATTATTAAACGGATCGTGGAAATGATGGGCGGCTTTATTGGTGTTCATAGTATACCCGGCCAGGGCAGTACATTTTGGTTTGAATTAAATACTATTGAATCAAATGCTACGGAAATAGTAACTGATGAAAAGCCGAGCTCACATAAATTGGCGCAGGAGAAATTCGATACTGCCGCACTGAGCCATAAAGGCTACAGCATTCTATACGTTGAAGATAATCCTTCCAATATCAGATTGATCGAATATCTGCTAGATAAACACACAGACATCCCCTTGTTGGTCGCCATGACCGCACAAAAAGGGCTTGAATTGGCCGCCGCACATAAATTTGATTTAATTTTACTGGATACCAATCTACCAGATATGGACGGTTTTGAACTTTCGAACCAGCTTCGCAAGCTGGACAACTATCACGAAACGCCGATTGTTGCAGTAAGCGCAAATGCCATGCCACAAGACATAGAACGGGCGATGGAAGCCGGGTTTTCGGACTATCTAACCAAGCCAATAAATTTACCGCGATTTTTTGCTGTACTGAACCGGTTTCTGGCTAGAGATGCGGCTAATGCGGAATTCGGCACATCCTCCAACGTTGCTACATCGACCGGTTGAAACGGCACTGCTTTTCAGCCGTATAGATATTTTAGACTTATCCCATAGTCGGGACGCCCCTTTACAAATCAACCCTCAATCTGAACCGGAATAAACTTTTCTGTTATTTTCTGGTATTCCTCTATTTCATGGAAATTCAGATAACGATAAATCTCATCCGCCATGGGTTCAATACACTTCACGAGATCCATGTACTCTGCAACTGTCGGAATTTTGCCAAGCCTTGCCGCAACGGCACATAGTTCTGCCGAGCCAAGGTAGACATTGGAATCCTTGCCCATACGGTTTGGAAAGTTGCGTGTAGAGGTAGACATGACCGTTGCGCCATCAGCAACACGCGCCTGGTTTCCCATACAAAGCGAGCAACCCGGCACTTCTGTCCTCGCGCCGGCCTTGCCAAAGATGGAATAATAGCCTTCTTCGGTAAGCTGATGTTCGTCCATACGTGTGGGAGGGACGATCCACAGACGTGCAGGTACATTTGTTACATCTGCCAACACCTTACCTGCAGCACGATAGTGACCAATATTGGTCATACAGGAACCGATAAATACCTCATCCACTGAAGCCCCTGCCACTTCTGACAATGGCTTGATGTCATCCGGATCATTCGGGCATGCCAGTAACGGCTCCTTGATTTTGTTCAGGTCGATCTCGATTACTTCTGCATATTCTGCATCGGCATCCGGCTCCAGTAACTGCGGATCTGTCAACCATTTTTCCATGGCATTGATCCTGCGCTGCAGCGTACGCTTGTCTTCATAACCGTTGATGATCAACGATTTTAACAAGGCAATATTTGATTGCAGATATTCGATAATGGGTTCCTTGTTTAACCGTACCGTACAGCCGTTTGCAGAACGCTCTGCCGAGGCATCCGACAATTCAAATGCCTGCTCAACCTTGAGGTCTGGCAGGCCTTCTATTTCGAGGATACGGCCAGAATAAACATTTTTCTTGCCGGCCTTTTCAACGGTTAACTGTCCACTCTGGATGGCCACATACGGTATTGCATTTACAAGGTCACGCAAGGTTATGCCCGGCTGCATTTCACCCTTGAAACGCACCAGCACAGATTCCGGCATATCCAGTGGCATTACACCCAATGCCGCACCGAAGGCGACCAGCCCGGAACCTGCGGGAAAACTGATACCCATAGGGAACCGGGTATGTGAATCACCGCCTGTACCCACGGTATCCGGCAGTACCATACGATTCAGCCATGAATGAATGACGCCGTCACCTGGCCTTAATGAAACGCCACCACGGGTCTGTATAAAGTCTGGCAATTTATGCTGTAACTCAATATCGATGGGCTTCGGGTAGGCTGCTGTATGACAGAAGCTCTGCATCACCAGGTCGGCTGAGAAACCCAGACATGCCAGCTCCTTAAGCTCATCACGCGTCATGGCACCCGTTGTATCCTGCGAACCAACCGTTGTC
>DAOWEP010000112.1 GCA_030638455.1 Gammaproteobacteria bacterium | reverse complement strand
GCGAGGATGAGCTGAAAAATGATACTATCACCATGAAATATATGTGGGGAGAAGAAGAGGGGCAAAAGACGATCCTGCAAAAGGAACTTATTGATACCTTCGACGCGGCTATTGGTAAAGAATTGGGGAAATCATAACTGAGTAGTATTCACATTGATGAATAGATAAATATAAATAATAGAGGAACAGGTAGTGGAAGTATATCAAACAGACGAAGAGCGCGTAGAGGTACTTAAGAAGTGGTGGAAAGAGAATGGCATATCCCTGATCTCGGGGCTGGTCATTGGTGTATCCGCATTGGTAGGCTGGAACCTCTGGACAGACCACAAGCAGGGTATTGGTGATCAGGCGTCTACTATTTATACCAGAATGATGGCTTCTATTGCACAGGGCAAGCCTGATCAGGCCCAGACAAGCGCAGGAGAACTGGTTACAAATTTCAGTGATTCTTCCTATGCAATACATGCTGCGCTGACGATGGCAAAAGTAAAGGTGGAACAGGGGGGCCTGGAGGCTGCCGCCAGTCAGTTACGATGGGCACTGGAACATGCCAGCCAGGCCGCGATGAAACACATAGCTCGCTTGCGCCTTACAAGAGTGTTGCTCGCCCAGGAAAAACATAATGCTGCGCTGGCAGAGTTGACGGGAATAGAGGCAGGTAGTTTTAAGGCGATGTATGAAGAATTGCGTGGAGATATTCTGCTTGGTCAGGGTAAGAATAAGGAAGCCCATGAGGCATTTCAGAGTGCAATTAATACACTGGAACCAACGTCCCAGAACCGTGTAATGTTAAAAATGAAAATGGATAGCATCGGTGATCTGGATACTCCAGCGAGCTAGTGGCCGAGTTACGAGCTAGTAGTAAGGTAAAGCATCTGGACAGAAACACAGAACAACAAGAAGGATAACGTATGGTCACTCGGAACAGAATAAGCTGGCTTGTATTATTAATATTAAGCGCCTTAATAAACAGCGGTTGTGCTATGTTTTCGGATTATTTTTCCGAAGATACCCAGGATCCACCAAGCCCATTAACCTCATTTGAAGAAGAATTCAATATCAAACGTGTCTGGAGTACTGATACAGGTGCCGGGAGTGACAAACAGCATCTAAAACTTGCTCCGGCAGTAACCGATAACAAAATATTTGTTGCGGACCACAAGGGCAGGGTGCAGGGAATAAACCTGGAAACAGGTGATCGCCTCTGGGATATAGAAACCAAAACAGATATTTCGGCTGGTCCAGGTGCTGGTAATGGTCTGGTGCTGGTAGGGACGCGTAATGCAGATGTGCTTGCCCTGAGCATATCAGATGGTAAGGAGTTGTGGCGCACCTCTGTATCCAGTGAAGTATTATCAGTGCCAAAGGTATCTGCAGGTGTAGTGATTATTAGAACAGGGGATGGCAGAATCCGCGCGTTGGATGCAAGTAGTGGAAAACGATTATGGATCTACGATAGTAGTCAGCCTGTACTTACATTAAGAGGGAACAGTTCTCCGGCAGTTACCCCGGAGATAGGGTTGGTCGGTTTTGATAACGGCAAGCTTGCCGCATTGCTACTACAGAATGGCCGCCTGATCTGGGAAAGAACCATTGCTGTTCCTCGTGGCCGCTCTGAGCTGGAGCGGATGGTTGATATCGACGGAGACCCGATAATCAGGAATGGCATAGTATATATTGTGAGCTATCAGGGCAATGTAGCGGCACTGGAAATGGATTCAGGGCGTCTTTTATGGACGCGTAAAATGTCTTCCTATGCAGGACTGGATGTTGCAGGCAAACAGATATATATAACGGATGACCAAAGCGATGTGTGGGCGCTGGACCGGAACAGTGGCGCATCACTCTGGAAGCAGGACAAGTTGAAATGGCGCTTTCTCACAGCACCGGTGGCCATGGGTAATTATGTGGTTATAGCTGACTTCGAGGGTTATCTGCACTGGCTTTCACAGGAAGATGGACATATGGTGGCGAGAGGTCGTGCTGATAGCAGTGGTTTCGCTTCTACACCAATCGTTGTTGGTAAATTACTGGTTGCGCAGGGTAAAAGTGGCGAGCTGTCCGCCTTTCGTATTGAGAGCCGATAGTACTCCTTTCTTGAGCTACTGTTCATTAGGTTAAAGTCATCATGTTACCCGTTATTGCCCTGGTGGGTCGTCCGAATGTCGGTAAATCCACTCTCTTCAATTACCTGACCCGTACCCGGGATGCGCTGGTCGCTGATCTCCCGGGGCTTACGCGTGACCGTAAGTATGGAAAGGGTAAGTTGGGTGAACGTCCCTATCTGCTTGTAGATACGGGTGGCTTGAGTGGTGAAGCTGAGGAAATGGATGAACTCATGGCGGGTCAGACCCGGTTGGCGATCGAAGAATCTGATCTGGTTCTTCTTCTTGTAGATGCCCGGCAGGGCCTGAGTACCGCAGACCAAAATATAGCAGCTGAGCTGCGCAAGCAAGGCAAGCAAGTTTATCTTGTAGTTAATAAAATCGACGGCATAAATGAGGAAATGGCAACCGCAGAATTTCATGCGCTTGGTATTGGTGAGCCATACCCTATTGCGGCTGCACATGGCAGAGGGGTTCTGCAATTAATCAATCATGTATTGTCTGAGTTACCAGAGTCAGATTTAGATCATGAGGGTTCACCAGAAGAAAATCAGGGGGTCAAGGTAGCGATCATCGGCCGTCCTAATGTAGGCAAATCGACACTGGTAAATCGCCTGCTGGGTGAAGAGCGTGTACTGGCTTATGATATGCCGGGCACTACGCGTGACAGCATTTATATTCCCTTTGAAAGGGATGGTCAGGCCTATACATTAATAGACACTGCCGGTGTCAGACGTCGTAGCAGGGTGCATGAAGCAGTCGAAAAATTCAGCGTCATAAAAGCTATGCAGGCGATTGAGGCGTCCAACGTAGTTATCGTGGTGCTGGACGCGCAGCAGGAAATATCAGACCAGGACTCCACACTGTTTGGTTATGTGCTGGATAGTGGCCGGGCGCTGGTGATCGCGGTGAATAAGTGGGATGGGCTGGAGTCTGATCAACGTGATCGTATCCGACGTGAGCTTGATTTCAAGTTACCGTTCCTGGACTTTGCAGACATGCATTTTATTTCAGCATTACATGGTAGCGGGGTAGGTGATTTATTCGGCTCGGTGCTCAAGGCCTATCGTTCTGCTACTCGTGATCTGGCCACACCAGAGCTTACCCGGATACTGGAGCAGGCGGTGATCGAGCATCAACCCCCGTTAAAGCATGGCAGAAGAATCAAGCTTCGCTATGCGCATCAGGGTGGCCGAAACCCACCGATTATCGTAATTCATGGTACGCAGACAAAGTCAGTACCGGATGCCTACAGTCGTTATCTGGTGAATACGTATCGTAAAAAACTAAGGCTCAGTGGTACTCCAGTTCGAATTGAATTCAAGGAAGGTAAAAACCCATTTGCAGGTAGAAAGAACAAGCTTACCTCGCGTCAAGTTTCAAGAAAGAGAAGACTTATGAAGCATGTGAAAGGCAAAAAATAATAAATACAATTTATGTCACTTGCTTCAGACGCTTTACTAATAAAAGATATTTATAATCAGTATTTTTTTCAGGTGAACCGCCTTCCTTTAATGTTTATTTTTCAGACAAAGACTGACTAATTTACTATAATAAAGTTTAGATAGTAGTGTTCTCGATTCACTATCGCACTAACCAGATAGAAGGGGGTGTGTTATGAAAAGACGTCTTTATTTTCTACTTCCAGATGTTAACAGCACCAGAGAAACGGTAGATGAGTTATTGCTTGCGCATGTTGAATTTGGACACATGCATGTAATAGCGAATGAATCAATATCGTTGGATGGATTGCCGGAAGCCAGCTTATTACAAAAGAGTGATGTAGTGCATGGTTTTGAATCGGGTATGATTATCGGTGGCCTGATAGGTCTGTTTGCCGGTTTCGTTGTCATGTTTTTCCAGGAACTCAGTAGTCTTGGTGGCTGGTTCATACTCGGATGCTTGTTGGCAGGCACTGCAATTGGTGCATGGGTATCCAGTATGATCGGCAGTGATGTTCGGAATACACGTTTAAAATCTTTTGAGAGTGCAATAGCAGAAGGTCAGATATTGTTAATGGTCGATGTACCTAATTCGATGACTAGTGAAATTACCCGGTTAGTAAATAAAAATCATCCTGAAGGTCATAGTGAAGGTATGGAGCCAACAATACCTGCTTTTCCGTAATTCGTAATATTGATTGGTGTCTTGTTGAATGAGCGAGCCTCGCAATAGCGGGGTTCGTTACTTTTCTGCATGAGGAAAATTTGAAGATACGATATTACCTGTGTTCTCGCCATCAAAGCATCAATAATCCTGTGTCGTAGGCAGCAGGCCTTCAATTCTTTTCAGAGTATCCTTCTCCATCCATAATACACGTCCGATTGCCGAATAAAGCAGTCTTCCCTGCGCATCAATCAAATAACTGGTAGGTAGACCGATTACCCGGTAGTCATGCATACCAGAACCATACTGATCAACCAATACGGGGAAGCTGATATCAATCTCGGGCAAATATTCCTTCACGGCCTCATGACTGTCTTCAGCAACTGCAATTATTTGTAGACCTTTATTGCGATACCGTTCCCACAGGGCCTGAAGATCAGGAAACTCGTGTCGACACGGCACACACCAGGTAGCCCAGAAATGGATCAGGGTGATATTGCCTGTAAAATCTTCTGTCACATAAGGACTACCATCAGTTTCCGTTAAATGGAGTGATGGGGCTGGGCGGGAGTCCTCTGTTGACCAGGATGTTGAAGGACTTGAAGCAGTCGGGGATGCGCTTAACGCGGGCATCCCGACTACGAGGACTACAAATAACAGACAGTGTTTTACCATAGGGGGTGCTTTACCATGCCCAGGAGACTGTAGCCAGCCAGCGACCGTCCAGAACCTGCTGATAACCGTTTACATCCTGTCGTACTGGATGTTGATACTTAAGGCCGACGCTTCCTCCTGAATCTGGGATCTTTACCTGAATACCGGGTGAAACAAACACCGAGGTCAGGCCGGTATTGGCTGTATTATCTACCATGGAAGTTACGGGGGCGGAGAAGTTTCCATTATGGTCCTTGTCTCGATCTGCATGTATTACATTTGCCTCCAGCCCGAGATTGACATAGTTTGACACCTGATAGCGGCCTACCACATCAACCCCGTACTGATTACCAAACTCATAACCGCCATCACCCTCGGTAGTCAGGTGATAAAATGCGTTTACCTGTGTAACCAGCGGATACCAGGCGCGCATATAGTTTAGTGTAAACAGACCGTCCCAGGATTCACTTCCCAACTGCATCATGGCGTGCACCAGATCACCATTGCTCTTGCGCGCATCGTTACTTCCGGTTGGCATTTTTACGCCGAAGCCTAGCGTTAATCTCTCTTTGGGTCTTACCGGTGCGTCGGTGTAGGCTGTGTACAAGGCCAGCGCAGACATATCACCCAGGCCGGAGATTGTGTCCATAGTCATATTCATTACCATGCCCATTCCACTTTTCTGGCGCATATCCATTTGATTGCGCACAAGTGGAACAATGCCCAAAATCTGCCAGCGTTCATTCACAGGATAAGCACCTATAAACGAGAGTTTCTCCATTATCATCTTAGTAGGTACACTATAACTGCTGCCCATGTTCCAGTGCTGATCAATGACCTGGTCAGGCGTTACACTATTGGTTCCGTTACGAATGGTGACCATATCGCTGTATTCATACTGAACAGCCAGACCAAAATTCTTGGCTAATGTAACACCTGAGCTGTTGGCCCCCGCCAGACAGCAGGACAGGCCGCATTCACCCATCGCGAACACCTGATTTGAGGAAAAGATCAAAATAGATGATAACAGCCATCTGGTAGCACCCTTGTTCAAAAAGTTACAATACATCATTTACCTCCGGTTAAAAATCTTGTGAAATGAATCTGCTGGAACAGCAATATTGTATGGAAGCTCGGCACTTACAGGAATGTGACACAGTGACGCGCGACAAAATGTCGCAGGCACTGTATACGAGCAGGCAAAACCTCTAGAATTCAGTTTATGACCACAAACCTGGAACTGATTAGCGGTAATTCCACTAACCTGAAGCGTCTCATCTGGCTGCGTCTGATTGTTGCGGCGGGGGAGTGCCTGGTAGTCTGGTATGCCATTGTACAACTGCACATTGCCCTGCCGGTTATTCCTGTCGCAGTTGTGATGGGCATTGTGTTGTTGGTCAGTGGCCTTACCCTGGTTCGCCTTCGATTATCAATTCCGGTTTCGGATATCGAGTTGTTTGCCCAGTTTACACTCGAGGTGCTGGCCCTGACCGCATTGCTCTACTTTACAGGAGGCTCTACTAATCCTTTTTCACCGTTGTATCTTCTACCACTTACATTAACCGCAGCCACGTTACCCGGTGCTTACACATGGGGTATGCTCATCATGACAGTGGGCTGTTACTCAGCCCTGTTATTTATTTATATTCCTTTGCCTGAGGTACACGGGTCACATGATGATGGTTTTCGGTTGCATGTGTTGGGTATGTGGATCAGTTATTTACTCAGCGCAACCCTGATCGCTGCCTTTGCCGCACGAATGACAGGAACGATGAAGCGGCAGAACAGAAAGATTGCTGCGATGCGTGAACAACAGTTACAGCAGGAGCGTGTGTTGGCGCTGGGCACATTGGCCGCAGGAGCTGCACATGAGCTGGGTACACCGTTGTCCACCATGGCGGTAGTTCTGAACGACATACCGCCCGATACAAAAATACCCGAATCAAAACTGGCAACCCTTAAAGACCAGATCGACAGGTGTAAGACTATACTCGGATCGATATCTGCAACAGCCGGTAAGGTACGCGCTGAATCTGGCAGTGTCATGACACTGGACCTCTATCTGAATAATATAATCCAACGCTGGAAGGAGATGAGGCCGACAGTAAAACTGACTGCTAAATTCAGTGGTACTGAACCTGCGCCCAGCATCATTGTTGACCAGACACTTGACCAGGCATTGATAAATCTTCTGAATAACGCGGCTGACGCATCTCCTGATGATATAGAAGTGAATGGAAACTGGGATAATGAAACACTTGTACTGGAAGTGGCTGACAGGGGAGAGGGCCTGTCTCCAGAGATTGCTAGCCAGGCAGGCGGAACGATCCTCAGTACAAAACAGGATGGTCTTGGCCTTGGGTTGTTTCTGACCTATTCCACGCTGGAACGACTCGGTGGTCAAGTTCGGATACTGGATCGCGAGGCCGGCGGTACAATTTTTCGGCTGCACCTTCCACTCTCAACATTGGGGCTACATGATCATAATGGATAGCGGCAACTTACAAGACTTAAAGGACAGGCCAAGTCTATTGATTGTTGATGATGACCCAACCTTTTGCGATGTGCTCAGGGAAGCAATGGATCATCGTGGGTTCGAGACGCGCAT
>DAOWEP010000052.1 GCA_030638455.1 Gammaproteobacteria bacterium | reverse complement strand
GATGAAATTCATACCATCATTGGAGCGGGCTCTGCTTCCGGTGGTGTAATGGATGCGTCAAACTTGCTGAAACCTATGCTTGCGAATGGTGAGCTTAAGTGTATTGGTTCCACAACCTATCAGGAATACCGTGGAATTTTTGAAAAGGATCGGGCCCTGGCTAGAAGGTTCCAGAAGATTGATGTCATAGAGCCTAGTGTTGAAGACACGGTCCAGATACTGAAAGGATTAAAGTCACGCTTTGAAGAGCATCATCATATTAAATATTCTGCCCGTGCATTACGTTCGGCAGTAGAACTGGCTGATCGCTATATTAACGATCGGCACTTGCCTGACAAGGCAATAGATGTCATTGATGAGGCTGGGGCAAATATGCAATTGCAGCCAGTTTCGAAACGCAAAAAAACCATAGGGGTTGGCGATATTGAGTCTATTATTGCAAAAATGGCCAGAATTCCACCCAAGAGCGTTTCTGCTTCCGATAAAGCATCACTTCGTACTCTGGAGCGTGATCTCAAGCTTGTGGTGTTTGGCCAAAATGAAGCGATCAATACCCTGTCATCCGCAATCAAGATGTCACGCTCAGGTCTGGGTAATGAAGAAAAACCGATTGGTTCATTCCTATTTTCAGGGCCGACAGGTGTAGGTAAGACAGAAGTCACCCGGCAGCTTGCGAAGGTCATGGGGATAGAACTGATCCGGTTTGATATGTCTGAATATATGGAACGTCATACGGTATCTCGTTTGATCGGCGCTCCTCCAGGCTATGTTGGTTTTGATCAGGGTGGTTTATTAACTGAGGCCATTGTAAAGCATCCTCATGCTGTGTTGTTGCTGGACGAGATTGAAAAGGCGCATCCGGATGTATTTAATATACTGCTACAGATTATGGATCATGGAACATTGACGGATAACAATGGACGTAGTTCAGATTTCCGGAATGTTGTATTGGTTATGACTACGAATGCAGGCGCTGAGCACATGAGCAGGGCATCTATAGGCTTTGTGCAGCAAGACCATTCTACTGAAGGGATGGAGGCGATCAAACGGATGTTTACACCGGAATTTCGTAATCGTCTGGATGGTATTATCCAGTTTAAGGCGCTGGATGAGCGCACGATAGGGCACGTAGTAGATAAGTTCCTGATCGAGCTGGAAGCCCAGTTGGAAGAGAAGAAGGTTATTCTGGAAGTTAGTGATCGTGCACGAAGCTGGTTAGCCATAAATGGTTATGATGAAAAGATGGGTGCTCGTAGTATGGGTCGATTGATTCAGGAGCATATTAAAAAGCCCCTGGCAGAAGAGCTGTTGTTCGGAAAGCTGGCGCATGGAGGCCTGATTCAAATTGATGAAGAGGATGACAAGCTATCCATCCATATCGAGACCGAGGAAAAGGTACACTAGCTCATAGCGCTGAATGACTTCCTGTTATTCAGTGTCTGTAGTTGAAGGTATTAGTTGAAGGCAATAGCGGGAAGCCTTTCCCAAAGACACTATTCAAATCTGTTCGTGTGATAACTTTCTGTGTTAAGAAAATAAGAGTAGGTGAGCTAGCCTGCTCTTAGCGTGCCCTGAAGGTAATCCTGCCCTTGGTAAGATCGTAAGGTGTGAGTTGTACAGTCACTGAGTCGCCAGTCAGAATCCGGATATAGTGTTTGCGCATCTTGCCTGAAATATGGGCAGTGACGATATGATCATTTTCCAGCTTGACCCTGAACATGGTATTTGGCAGGGTTTCGACAACTACTCCCTGCATTTCAATATTTTCTTCTTTAGCCATTCAATTCTCTCAATACTTTATTCGCATTAGTACTACACATCTGAATCAGATATTTTACGCTATTTAAGATGTGAATAGTACGGAAAATGCAATTATCGGTAAAATTTTAGAATTGGCAAGTGTAAGTTCACACGGCACATTTCTGGCTGAATCTTGTCCAGCCGACATGAGGGTGAACTATTTCATTGTTTATAATCAGCTCCATTTGCAGGAAGTCTCTTATCGCATTCAGGTCATATTGATCAGAAAAGTCATTTCTGAGGTGCCGGACATGTTCTTCGCTAAGATATAGCTGGTTAGGCTGGATACCGTGTTCCTGCTCAAAATTACTGGCTTGCTGAACGATATAACTCAACATGGCGTCTACCCTCCGTTATTTGACCAGGGCAGCCCCCTAAATCTGACCCCTGGTAGAAAATTAAACAAAAAATGCATAATTATTCTATGCATGCAACCTTTATACATACAATATATAGAAAGTATAGCACTATATATAGTATCGGTAATGTAGCGGATATCTTTAAGATTTTTTATGCAGACCAGAAGAAAGTCAATAACAGTATATATATCAGTTAATTATGATTTATCCATAAACCATCTTTGAATTGTTCGCCGGGTTGAAACTGCTTTTTATAACTCATTTTCTGGCAATCTTCGATCCAGTAGCCCAGATACAGGTGGGGAAGGGGTATTTCACATGCCCGGTTGATGGCCCAGAGGACAGCCAGGGTACCCAGGCTGCGGTTGGCGTGGTCAGGATCAAAGAATGTATAGACAGATGAAAGACCTGTTTCGAGTACATCGATAACGGCCACTGACAGTAATTTTTCCTGTAATCGAAATTCAATAAATTGGGTGTCACTCCAGTCACAGGTTAGAAACTCAATATATTTGTCCGGTTCTACTTCATCCATTCCGCCATCCGGATGTCGTGTGTCCATGTATTTCTTATAGAGAGAGAAGTGTTCTTCACTGTACTCTGGAGTCACAATCTGAATTTCCAGGTCCTGATTACGTTTCCATATTTTCCGTTGCGTCTTACGGGGTTTAAAATTTGCAACTGGAAGTCTGACAGGTATACAGGCGCTACAATTCATGCAGGAGGGCCGATAAATATATTTTCCACTTCGTCGAAAGCCATATAGTGCTAATTGACTATACAGATGGTTATTGAGCCTCGCATCTGGGTCGGCGAAAAGAGTGGTCGCCTGTTGGTCAGGAAGATAGTTGCATACATGTTCTGGTGTTGCATAAAACGCCAGCCTCTGTACTGACGTTTCAATAGAGGTTTCGTCAATAGCCCCTTCCTTCTTGTCTGTAACGGGCTGTTGGTTATTCTGATCTGGATTTTTGGTCATACTTTATTTCCAGTAACTACTTCCAGAGCAGACAGCTCAATTTTCCATGGGGCAGGGTTTTCGGTCTTATTGCAGTATATATCCAGAATTTTAATAAAATCGTCTCTCGATATATTAACAGCACCCAGACTATCAAGGTGCCTGGTTTGAAGTTGACAGTCTATCAGTTCAAATTGCCAAGATCGCAAATGTGTAACCAGAGTTGCAAATGCAATCTTTGAGGCATCGGTAGCACGAGTAAACATGGATTCACCAAAAAATATTTTTCCAATCGCAACACCATACAGTCCGCCGACCAGCGTATCATTTAGCCATGCTTCGACTGAATGCGCTATTCCGTGTTTGTGTAATTGAAAATATGCATCCGTCATTTCCGACAATATCCATGTGCCACCCTGTCCTGGTCTTGGCTGCCCAGCGCATGCAGTTATTACCTCTTTAAAAGCCTGATCAAACGTAATTCTAAACTGGTTCTTCTGTATGTTTTTCCTCAAGCTGCGTGAAATGCGTAGTTTTTCAGGGAACAATACTGACCGAGGGTCAGGTGACCACCATAGTATTGGTTGTCCTTCTGCATACCAGGGGAAAATTCCATGGCGATATGCATTTTCAAGCCGGGTGGGTGACAGGTTGCCACCTACGGCCAGCAGGCCATCCGGTTCTGTCAGAGCCAGAGAAGCATCCGGGAAAGGGAAAAGATCATCTGCAGGGTCAAGCCAGTAAGGTGCTGTCATGGTAGCTAATTCATCAGGCATAAATGGCAGTAGATAAAATTCATACGTCTATTATCTTATGCTAATATACCGAACCCTTTATGTACAATTCATGGGATTTTCGGCAATTTGATTAATGTAAAGGTCTCTAAACAAACGAAATAATTTCTGACCATTTTCTTTTTATTATTCATCATCTATTTGCAACCCTAACAAAGGATTCCTATTTTGCCTCATTTACTGGAAAAGCGCTTGTCG
>DAOWEP010000038.1 GCA_030638455.1 Gammaproteobacteria bacterium | reverse complement strand
CCGTGTACACGCCATAGACATTGCAGAAAAAATGCTCGACCGTGTGCAGGTGCATGCAGACAAGATGAAGCTGAAGAATATAGACCTGCATGAGATGGATGCCTGCAATCTTGAGTTTAAGCCTGACTATTTTGATTATGTCACATGTTCTTTCGGACTGTTCTTTTTGCCGGACATGCTGGCAGCATTAAAAGGTTTTCTGCGTGTACTCAAGCCGGGTGGGAAACTGGCCTTTACATCCTTTGGCCCAACCGCGTTTATGCCTCTAATGAAAAAATTTAGGGAAAGAATGATGCAATTTGATGTTGAGATTGAGTCACCTGCCCTGGAAAGCCTGAAGGATGTCGCTGTATGCAAAAAATTACTGGAGCAGGCAGGTGCAGTAGATATTGAATGTATAGAGAAGCAGTGTGGCCACCACCTGAATAATGCGGATAACTGGTGGGATGTAGTCTGGAACAGTGGCGCACGAAGATATCTGGAGCAACTGGAACCACAACAGCAGGCAGAATTTAGAAAAGAGCATCTGGCGGAAATCAGTGAATTAAAAACTGACAAAGGCATCTGGCTGGATATACAAACCAATTTCACAATAGGTGTAAAACCTTAAAATAAAGAACAGGGTCAAAACTAATACCTGTTGATAATTAACATCGGAGAATAGCTATGGGTACAGCATTATCTAACGAGACACTGGATACCCTTTTCAGGGAAGCACGTAGCCACAATGGCTGGCAGGATACGCCGGTTACAGATGAACAGTTACACCAGATTTATGATCTGATGAAAATGGGACCAACGGCGGCCAATGCATGTCCCGCAAGGCTCTTGTTTATAAAAAGCACAGAGGCAAAGGAGAGGCTAAAGCCCTGCCTGTCGGAGGGCAATGTTGAAAAGAGTATGACAGCACCGGTAGTGGTTGTTATCGGAATGGATATGGAATTTTATGAACAACTACCTAAATTGTTTCCACATACTGATGCGCGTTCCTGGTATGCAGGCAAGCCGGAAGAGGTAATTCATACAGCGGCTTTTCGTAACAGTACCTTGCAGGGCGCTTATTTTATAATGGCTGCACGTAGTCTGGGGCTAGACTGTGGGCCGATGTCCGGTTTTGATGCAGCAAAGCTGGAGGCAGAGTTTTTTCCGGATGGAAGGATCAAGGCCAATTTTATCTGTGCAATCGGCCACGGGGATGCATCGAAGATATTTCCGCGTCATCCACGGCTGGAGTTTGATGAGGTTTGTTCTGTGTTATAACAACAATGCTAATGCGGTTCCGCCCTGTAAGACTAAAGTTCACTTAATACTCGGAAAATGAGAAAAGATTATCACCTGGAAAGTAGTCCAGAGTATTAAAATATGATATACCAAGACCTGACCTCATAGTAAAAGGCAGTTCATCATGAAACTAAATTTAAAGCTTTTTTCGGTCATTGTGTTGATCCAAATTGTTACGGCCGCCCTGGTTTTTACACTAACACGCGCCTATTATCGTGAGGGCACTTCAATTGCCAGTACATCAGAAGAGCCTTTACCCTCCATTCCTTCAGCTATTTCTTCATCAAAAATGATGGGTGGTTTTCCGGGATTCCCTGAACGTGAAACCCCTGTAATTCCGTCTTCTAATAACACGGTGGAAATCAACCAGCAGGCACATCAAGCTTTCAGGAATAAGGACTATGAAGCAGCGGCAAAGCTATATCAGCGTGTTATTGATTTAGCGCCCGGCAGCGCAGAAACTTACAATAATCTGGGTCTGACGCTGCATTATATAAATCGCTCCGATGAGGCTTTAGTGGCCCTGAAAAAAGGTGTCGGGTTGCAGCCGGATTTTCAACGTATATGGCTGACCCTTGGTTTTGTACAGAGCGGCGTTGGTAATTATCCGAATGCAAAAAGGTCACTGCAGAGGGCCATTGAGCTGGGGCCGGAAACAACACAAGGCAAATCCGCCAGCGAAATGTTAAGTAAGTTGCCCTGAACCTTCGGAAGCCCTTTAACTATCCCGCAAAGATCCAGAAATACCCCGTGTTGTAAAAAATATGCAAGACGACAGGTGAAGTCAGATGTTGATGCCGGTCCTTGAAGTAGTCAAAGACCAGTCGAGGCTGGAGTTTGATGAGACCTGTTCTATATCCTAGAAATTCTTATTTTTTCAGGTAGATACTGGCGTGATAATTCAGCAGGGAATGTAAGATTTTGTTAAATCACTAATAACATGCATTGCATAATTGTACTATGGTAAGGATTATAACGTCAGTGCCGATAGATAATATAGATAATTACAAAGGTCTGAAATACAGGGAAAGAAGATGCATAAATTAACAGGCATTATTTTATTAATACTTTTATCCTTGAATGGTTTTGCCAGTGGCGGCGATAAGAAAGTAGACCATGAAAGCCATGCACATGAAAGACATACCTATACAGTAGGTGTTGTTCCGCAATTCGATATTCGACGGATTCATGCTATCTGGCGTCCGATATTGAACGAGCTGGAGGAGCGTACCGGTCATCATTTTGTGTTGCGAGGTTCTGCAACAATTCCAGCCTTTGAGAAGGAATTTTCGACCGGCAACTTTGATTTTGCTTATATGAATCCCTATCACGTAGTAATTGCCAGTCGTGACCAGGGGTATGTCCCGTTGGTCAGGGATGTTGGTCGTAAGCTCTACGGTATCATTGTGGTACGTAAGGATAGCCCAATAAAATCAGTTGCTGAGCTTGATGGGAAAAAAGTTGTATTTCCCGCACCCAATGCGTTGGGCGCGACATTGTTGTCTCGTTCCGAACTGCTGGACAAGTATCAGGTTTCCGTGTCTCCGGATTTTGTTCAGACCCATAGCTCTGTTTATCTGAATGTGGCGCTGGGTGAGGCAGTAGCAGGTGGTGGTGTACAGAAAACACTGGCCCGGCAGGCACCGGAGATTTCTGATACCTTGCGCGTTTTATATCGCACACAAAAGGTTTCTCCCCATCCGTTTACCGTTCATTCCCGTGTTCCGGAGTCTGTGCGTCAAAAGGTATTGGATGCAATGCTTGATATGGGTAAGACGGATAAAGGTCAGAAGATGTTAGCGAAGATTCCCGTAAAACAGATTGGCCCTGCCGCAATGTCAGATTATTCTCCCCTCAAGGATATGAAGCTTGAGCGTTTTTATCAACACTGGTAACCATTTTGGGCATCCGATTTAAACTTCTGTTTCCAATTGCACTCGTTTTTTTCTGTTTTGCTGCAGGCATACACTTTTTTTGGCTGCCTGAAATGTTGAAAGATGAGCAGCATGATATTGTTGAAATGGAGCGAGAAGTACTGAAGGCCATGGATCCCGGATTGATAAGGGCTCTGTTGGTTAATAATTACTCGGCTATCTATGCGACGCTCAATCATCAGATGGGCGGTGAAATGCATGGTGATACTGATGAATCATCACACCATTGGCTGCAGATTGTGCTCAGAAAAGCTGATGGCAAGAGAGTGTATCCGCTATCGGAACCACAGGAATATAACGACGAATCCATTGTAAAAATCAATCATGAGATATTGTGGGACGGGGAGTTATTAGGAGAATTACAGCTTGACATCGATTTGATGGCTGAGTACGAGCAACATCGGCAACAGGTTATTAATGCAGAATTATGGGCGCTATTAATATTCGGTCTTATTATTGGTTCCGCAGGTATTTGGCAAAATCAGCGTATTCGCAAACCCCTGGTGGAGGTTGAGCGTGCGGCATCCCGATTAGCGAAGGGCGATTATTCTGCAATCTTGCCACCAAAAGGCAGGGATGAGTTGGGGCGTTTGAGCGCCTCTTTTGGGAGTATGCGCGACAACTTGCAAGAGTCACAAAGAAAAATAAAGGAAAGCGAGTCACGGTATCGAACAATTTTTGAGACGTCACATGATGCCATCATGACGTTGGATGAGAATGGGTTTATTGATTGCAATCAGGCCACGCTGGATATGTTTGGGTGTACCAGAAAGGAAGATTTTCTTGGAAAGCATCCCTCTGAATTGTCACCGCCCGTCCAGCCTGACGGGAAGGACTCTAGCATTGCTGCAGATGAGCGTATAAAAGCTGCCTATCAGAATAATATAAGTTTCTTTGAGTGGACGCATCAACGGTTAAATGGGGAAAATTTTCCAACAGAGGTGTTGCTTACCCCCATGAACCTAGGAGGACAATATATTATTCAGGCTGTTGTCCGTGATATTACTGAGCGAAAACGCCGTGAGGAGGATCTGCTAAAGCTCAGAAACGCGATTGATCAATCGGCCGATATGATTGTGATAACGAACCTGGAAGGCATTATTGAATATGTGAATCCTGCTGTTGAAATACATACCGGTTATTCTCCTGATGAATTGATTGGCAAGAAAACAAATGCCTTGAAATCTGGAAAGCAGGATGTCGCTTTCTACAAAGAGATGTGGGATACCATAAAGAGCGGAAAAGTATGGAGCGGTGAACTTGTAAATAAAAGAAAGAATGGAGATCTGTATGATGAGGAGATGACAATATCGCCAGTCACAGACAGACAGGGAAAGGTGACGCATTTTGTGGCCATCAAAAATGATATTAGTGAACGTAAGCACTCAGAAGAGGAATTATATGCTGCTAAGCAGGAGGCTGAGCGTGCCAATCATGAAAAATCGGAGTTTCTTGCGCGCATGAGTCATGAGCTCAGGACACCGATGAATGCCATTCTCGGCTTTGGTCAGTTATTGCAGATGGACAGCGAAAACCTGAATGAAGGACAGAAGGAAGGGATCCATCATATTATGGATGGTGGGGAGCATCTGTTGAATCTGATTAACGAGGTGCTGGATATTGCCAAGGTGGATGCCGGTGAAATGGAATTATCTCTTGAGTCCGTATCATTAAGACCGGCCATAGAAAGCGCCCTGTTGCTGGTTAATCCAATGGCAGAAAAGTATGGCGTCAAGGTTATTGAATTACCGGATAGTCTATGTGAGGTCTATATCAAGGCAGATCTACAACGACTGAAGCAGGTGCTGGTTAACCTGTTATCCAATGCGGTGAAATACAACAATAAGGGTGGCAAGGTTAGTATAGAATGTGTTGAGTCTGGTTCCGGGCATGATGAGTCTGGGCAACATATGCTGCGAATTGTGATTACTGATACCGGTGTTGGTATCAAGAAAGAAGATTACGGCAAGGTGTTTAAGCCCTTTCAAAGAATCTCTCATCAGGACAAGGCCATAGAAGGTACCGGGGTGGGGCTGAATATTACCAAAAAGATGGTTGAGGTTATGGGCGGGAGTGTAGGGTTTTCCAGCAGGTACGGTGAAGGGAGTTCATTCTGGGTTGAGTTGCCGTTGAGTGATGAAGATATCAATAAGGAGATTGATGATGTAAAGATTCAATCATCGTCCCCGGCGCATTCAATGAATATATCTCTGACCGTCCTTTATGTTGAGGACAATCCGGCAAATCTGGAACTGGTTAAACGGATTTTCAAAAAAAGGGCGGCATACAGGTTGTTAGTAGCGGTTAATGCTGAACAGGGTATTGATATCGCCAAAGATCAGCAACCCGATTTGATTCTGATGGATATCGATTTGCCTGGCATGGATGGCTTTGAAGCGCTAGCGGTACTCAAGCAGGATGAGAAAACAAAACATATACCGGTGATAGCAGTAAGTGCCCACGCCATGAAAAGTCAGGTAGAAAAAGGCGAGTCGGCAGAGTTTGTAGATTATGTGACCAAGCCCATCAATATAGAAGAGTTGTTTCGAGCAATAGAGGCAGTATAGTTTCTTCCTTGATATTTAAGGGCGTACTATGGGGATCGGTTCAAGCAGAGCATTGTTTGCAGCTCGAAACCAGAGGTTACAGGCTATTTTCTAACCGGTAAAAATCCAGAAATATCCGGTATTGTAGAAAATATGCAATACGATCGGTGAAGTCAGCTGGTGATGCCGGTCCTTGAAGTAGCCAAAGATCAGTGAAGGGATGATCACGCTCGCAGCCGCCAGTGGCGGGTGATAAATAAAATGCAGTGCCATGAATAAACTACTGGTGATAAGGTTGGCCAGGCTGATCGGGCCGGGCAATCTTTTCTTCACATGTCTATGAATACCATCCTGAATCAGGCCGCGAAAGACGACCTCCTCCATTACCGGGTACAGCAACGCAAAAGACAGAAATACCCATGGTTTGTCCAACGGCCAGAGCAGATTTATTTCGGGTCGGGCTGCAAGCCATAAACCCAGCCAGAATACCGGGGCAGCCAGAATAGCTAGTTGAAATTGTTGATCTTTCCACATAAAGAGAGTGTAGCGTTTTTAGCTGTCTTGAGGTAGCTGGTGGGCGGTAGAATGAGAAGGAAGCCATAGATGGCAATATTCAAGCATAAAGCATGGGTTTCCGTTATAATCGCCCGTCAATTTTTTGGAACCTGATACTGGAAAAAAGCGTGATAGAGAATTTACGAAATATAGCCATCATCGCCCACGTTGACCACGGCAAGACTACGCTGCTCGACAAGCTTTTGCAGCAGTCCGATACACTCGGCGAGCGCGTCAAGCTCGAAGAGCGGGCAATGGATTCAAACGAGCTGGAAAAGGAACGGGGTATTACCATCCTGGCCAAGAATACGGCGATTAAATGGAAAGATTACCGAATCAATATCGT